>JAEEUX010000288.1 GCA_016290695.1 Oscillospiraceae bacterium | reverse complement strand
TAAGGGCGCAGGTGATTTCGGTGATGGTAACCCTGCAGAAGGAAATGGAGAGGCCGCCTATGCCGGAAATGAGAATTGTGCTTACGACGAAGAGGTTCTTATTGTCGTCAAGGTCAACGTCCTTGATCATTTTAAGACCGGACACTGCGATAAAGCCGTAAAGCGCCATGCAGACGCCGCCCATTACGCAGGAGGGAATGGTATTGACGAAGGCGACGAACGGAGTTATGAACGCGATAATGATGGCGAGAACGGAAGCCGTGATAATGCTGTAAACGGAAGCGTTTCTCGTGATGGCGACGCAGCCGATGGACTCGCCGTAGGTGGTGTTCGGGCAGCCGCCGAAGAAAGCGCCGAGCATGGAGCCAATACCGTCGCCGAGAAGAGTGCGGTGGAGGCCGGGCTCTTCAAGAAGGTTCTTGCCGATTATGCTGCTGAGGTTCTTATGGTCAGCAATGTGCTCGGCAAATACGACGAAAGCGACGGGAACATAGGCGACTGCAACTGTTCCAACGTCGGCGGCAGTAATTTCGTTAAAGCCCTTGATTGCCTTTACGAATGTGAAATCGGGAACAGAGAAGAAGCTTGCAAAAGATACGTCGGAGAATATAGATGTAAGCGCGCTGTAGTTGATTACCTTAAGCGCGTCTATATCGGCAGCGCAGCCGATGATATAAAATATCGACGCAGCCGCATAACCGGCAAGGATACCGATAACGAAGGGAATGAGGCGAAGCATTTTCTTGCCGAAGGTGGAGCAGAGCATCGTAACGGCAAGCGTGATAAGTCCGCAGATGATAGCAACGTACATGGAGCCGCCCTCAAAGCTGGAGCTCGTAAGGTCGCCAACGGCGTTTCCGGCGAGGGACAGTCCGATAATAGCGACGGTCGGCCCGATGACAACGGCGGGCATGAGCTTGGATATCCACTTTACGCCGACGAGCTTAACGATAATCGCAATGACTACATATACAAGGCCTGCAAAAACGGCGCCGAGAACAAGTCCGAGATAACCAACAGCCATCGAACCTGAAAACGCCGCCGCCATAGAACCGAGAAATGCAAATGAAGAACCGAGAAAAACGGGACTGCTTGCCTTAGTAAAGAGAACGTAAATAAGGGTGCCGACACCGGCGCCTGCAAGCGCCGCCGCAGGGCTCATTTCCGAACCGACGGAATTGTTGATGATAACGGGAACAACAAGAGTAGCCGCCATTATCGCCAAAAGCTGCTGGATAGCAAAAACGATAAGCTGACCGAAACGAGGCTTGTCTTTAACATTGTAGATCAAATTCATTTTCTTTCCCTCCGTGTGTAGTTTTTGGTCGAAAATCTCAATCTGCGCGATTATACCACTATATGCAGGATTAGTCAACCGCAAAAACTACTATTTTTGCCTCTTTATTGTTTTATATGATTAAACCTATATAAATATAAATTATAACAGCGATAATTCCGCATAATTATCATATCCGTTACAAATACACCCTCCAAATAAATTGAGAATTATGCAAAAATATAATCGACAAATACCAAAACTTATACTATACTGTAAATCAATAATGACAGAAACGGCTTATGCCTACGTTACTTGCCCGGAAGGATGTTTAAAGAAAATGAAATCAACCTTTGTAACGCTTGACAAGCTCAAGGAAATCGCCAAAACCTATTCCACGCCCTACCATCTTTACGACGAAAAGGGGATAAGGGAAAACGCGAGGAATCTCCTCAAGGCCTTTTCGTGGAACAAGGGCTTCAAGGAATACTTCGCCGTAAAGGCGACGCCTAATTTCAGCATTCTGAAGATTCTTATTGAGGAAGGCTGCGGGCTCGACTGTTCTTCTTATGTCGAGCTGCTCATGGCGGAGCGCTGCGGCTGCCGCGGAAACGACATTATGTTTTCCTCCAACGGCACCCCCGCCGAGGAATTCAAAAAAGCCTCCGAGCTCGGCGCCCAGATTAATCTTGACGATTTTACTCACATTGAATTTCTCAAGAAAACATGTGGCATACCCAAGCGTATATGCCTGCGCTATAACCCCGGCGGAACCTTCGGCATTGATAACCAGTTCATGGATAATCCGGGCGACGCGAAATACGGCATGACCAAAGAGCAGCTTATCGAGGGCGTTAAGATACTCATGGCTGAAGGGGCCGAGGAGTTCGGCATCCATGCGTTCCTTGCAAGCAACGTCCTTTCCGACGATTATTATCCCGCGCTCGCAGGCGTTCTCTTTGAGGTCGCCGCAGAGGTAAAGCAGAAAACGGGCGCGAACATCACGTTCATTAACCTTTCCGGCGGCATAGGCATCCCGTACCGCCCGGATGAAAGGGCTAACGACATTTTCGCGATAGGCGAGGGCGTAAGGAAAGAATTTGAAAAAACTCTCGTCCCCGCAGGTCTCGGCAACGTCGCCATCTATACAGAGCTTGGCAGATATATGCTCGGGCCTTACGGCTGCCTTGTGTCCACGGCGCTGCACGAAAAGCATATTTATAAAGAGTACATATCGCTCGATTCCTGCGCGGCGGATCTTATGCGCCCGGCAATGTACGGCGCGTACCACCATATCACCGTGGCGGGGAAGGAGAACGCCCCCTGCGACCATAAGTACGACATAACGGGTTCTCTCTGCGAGAATAACGATAAATTCGC
>JAEEUX010000287.1 GCA_016290695.1 Oscillospiraceae bacterium | reverse complement strand
GTTTACCGCCGCGCCGCGAGCGTGAATAAGCACGACGTATGCAACATGCAGTACACCTCCGGCACCACGGGCTTCCCCAAGGGCGTAATGCTCACGCACTACAACGTCGTTAATAACGGCAAGGCGATAGGCGACTGCATGGACCTTTCCACCGCCGACAGGATGATGATTCAGGTCCCGATGTTCCACTGCTTCGGCATGGTGCTTGCCATGACCGCCTCGATGACCCACGGCGTCACCATGAGCCCCATCCCCGCGTTTTCGCCCTCCAAGGGGCTTGACTGCATAAACCGCGAGAAGATAACGGCCTTCCACGGCGTCCCCACGATGTTTATTGCCATGCTCTCGCATCCGGACTTTGAAAAGACCGATTTCTCCCACATGAGGACGGGCATAATGGCGGGCTCGCCCTGCCCGATAAAGGTGATGGAGGACGTTATCCAGAAGATGCACATGACGGATATCTGCATCACCTACGGCCAGACCGAGGCATCCCCGGCGACTACCATGAGCCAGATAACCGACGATATAGAGCTGCGCGTGAATACCGTGGGCCGCCCCATCTTCGGCGTCGAGTGCAAGATAGTAGACCCCGAGACCGGCGAGGAGCTGCCCGACAACACGGACGGCGAGTTCATCGCCCGCGGCTACAACATCATGAAGGGCTATTATAAGATGCCGGAGGCCACCGCCGCCGCCATCGACAAGGACGGCTGGCTCCATTCCGGCGATATGCTCCGCCGCCTGCCGAACGGCTACTTCAAGGTCACGGGCAGAATCAAGGACATGATAATCCGCGGCGGCGAGAACATCTACCCCAAGGAGATAGAGGACTTTATCTACACGCATCCCGACGTTTCGGACGTTCAGGTAATAGGCGTGCCGGATAAGGATTACGGCGAGGAGATTATGGCCTGCGTCGTGCGCCGCGAGGGCAGCAGCCTCACCGAGGACGAGGTAAAGGAGTTCGTCCGCAGCCACATGGCAAAGCACAAGACCCCGCGTTACGTCCGCTTCGTCGATACCTTCCCCATGAACGCCGCCGGAAAGGTTCTCAAGTACAAAATGCGCGAGGAGGCCGTGGAGTATCTCAAGCTTCAGGAGGCCGACAGCATCGTCACGGCGTAAAAGTTTCGCATGAGACCCGCTTCGTTGGGCTCTCGGTTGAGTTTTCGATTTATTATAGTTTACATAGCTTGACGCCGTCTTTCGTTCTATCGGGGGCGGCGCTTGCTGCTGCGGCGGAGCTGCGGCATAGCATGAGAAGGAGACGGAAGGAAACATAATGACAAAGCTGCAATACATAAAAAAGGGCCTGCGCGACGGAATTCCCATCGGACTTGGGTACTTCGCCGTGTCGCTCGCGCTGGGCATAAGCGCGCGAAACGCCGGCCTCAGCGCCTTTCAGGCGACGCTGACGAGCGCGCTCATTAACGCCAGCGCCGGGGAATACGTCGGCTTCGCGCTGATTGCCGCAAATTCCTCATATTTCGAGGTCGCGCTCATGGAGCTTATCGCGAACATGCGTTATCTGCTCATGAGCTGCGCGCTCACCCAGAAGCTCGCGCCGGATACGCCGCTGCGCCACAGGCTGCTGCTCGGCTTTTACGTTACGGACGAGATTTTCGGCCTCTCCGTCGCCGTGGAGGGCAAGCTCAGCCCCTTTTACAGCGTGGGCATGATTCTCGTCGCCGCGCCCGGCTGGGCGGGCGGAACGCTGCTCGGCGTCCTGCTCGGGAGCATCCTGCCGGTTCGCGTCGTCTCCGCGCTCGGCGTCGCGCTCTTTGCCATGTTTATCGCCGTGTTCATCCCTCCGGCGCGCAAGAACAAGATAATCGCGCTGCTCGTGGGCGTTTCCTTCGCGCTGAGCTGGGCGGTGAACCGCCTCAGCGCCTTCGATTTCGTCTCTCCGGGCATGAAGACCATCGCCCTCACGCTCATAATCGCGGGCGCCGCCGCTCTCCTGTTCCCGGTGAAGGAGGAAGCGCATGAAGAATAATGTTTACATTTATATTTTTTGCATGGCGGCGGTGACTTACCTCATCCGCGTCCTGCCGCTCACGCTCATCCGCCGCGAGATAAAAAACCGCTTCCTGCGCTCGTTTTTGTACTACGTCCCCTACGTCACCCTCGCCGTCATGACCTTCCCGGCGATCCTCGACGCCACGCAGTCCAGGTGGTCGGGTCTCGCCGCGCTCGTCATAGGCCTCGTCCTTGCATGGTTCGGCCAGAGCCTCTTCAAGGTGGCGCTTATCTGCTGCGCGGCGGTCTTCGCGCTGGAGTTTATCGTCGTGTGACAGGCTCTGCGTGATGCCTGCATTTTTCCATTTCTCCCTTTAATAAACCCAAAAAGCGCCTGCGGTGGAATCAAATCCACGCCGCAGGCGCTCTGATTATATTGCTGAATTTTCTGCCATTCTGACAGAAAGGCTCGGATGAACATTTGCATTATAGGCGTTCTCAAGCGGTTTTGTTGATCTATGCGGGCTGCTTGCGAAGCCATAAACGAAAACGATTTGAAAAGCAGCCCTTCTTACGCCTTGTTCTGAGCGTTGACGAGCTCCGTGACGCCGTACATCGCCCTCAGCTTGGGCTTCTCTATCTTGCCGGTGGCATTGCGCGGGACGGGGGCGAAAATTATCCTGTGCGGGCGCTTGTAG
>JAEEUX010000286.1 GCA_016290695.1 Oscillospiraceae bacterium | reverse complement strand
TTCCGAGTGGAAGTCGGTATCGGAATCTGCAGCATTTTGCGTTACCCTATCCTTACACGCGACGGCCATCGAGATTGCTGCCGCTATCAACAGGATTTTCCTCATAAAGATATCTTAACTACTTCTTTGTAGAGATCAGAATCACTCCGTTCGCACCTCTGGCACCGTAAATTGCGCATGAAGCGGCATCCTTCAGCACGTCAATGCTTTTCACGTCGGAAGGATTGATGTAGGACAAGTCAGTCACTTCCACTCCGTCTACAAGCATCAGAGGGTCAGTTGAGGAGTTGATCGACCCCAGGCCCCTTATGATGATCTTGCCTCCGTTCTGGCCGACCTTCAATACGGTCACTCCAGGGACTCTGCCTCGTATGTAATCGTATATGTTCGAATACGTGACAATTTCACGTTGCTTTATCTTTACGGTAGAAACGGCCGTGGTAAGGTCCCGGACCTTGATGGTGCCATAGCCGATGTCAGCGACTTTCGCTGTTTCGTTTATTCTGGCTGATACTTGTTTCAGTTCGGGAATGCTGCGAGAAACCGAATCCTGCGGCGCTCCTTCCACTCCCAGAAGGGCTGATATCATCAGCGGCAGTATAAAGGAATAACCAAACATATTGCTGACAATTATTTAACCTAAATACAAATATAGACATTTTCCTGAAAAATGCAACCAGGTTGCAAAACGGACCCGGTATCTTTGCAACGGAAAATCAAATGTTTATATCATATGGAACATGTACACGAACATCATCATGAACACCACCACGAGCATCAGCATGAGCACCATCATGAGCACCATCATGAGCACCACGACCACGAGCATCATTGAAAAGAAAAAAACAGCGGACTTTCGGGAACGAAAGTCCGCTGTAACTTTATTTTCAACAAAAATAATCCCCAACAGACCATGCCGGATATTGGCTTGCCAGCCCCAGAAAGGGGATGTTGAGGATTATGATAATAATAACACAGAACTCTCGGAAGTCAATAGGGATTATTCCGATATATTTTTTGGCTTAATCCTCGTCGAGTCTGAGAACCGCCATAAACGCTTCCTGCGGGACGGATACGCTGCCGAGGCTGCGCATACGCTTTTTGCCTTCCTTCTGCTTCTCAAGAAGCTTTTTCTTTCGCGTAATGTCGCCGCCATAGCACTTGGCGAGAACGTCCTTCCGCATGGCCTTTATCGTTTCGCGGGCTATGACTTTGCCGCCGATAGCAGCCTGAACCGGAACCTCGAAAAGCTGGCGAGGGATGTGCTCCTTGAGCTTTTCGGCTATCCTGCGGCCTCGCTCATAGGCTTTGTCCTTGTGGACGATGAAGGAAAGCGCATCAACAATATCGCCGTTGAGCAGAATATCGAGCTTCACAAGCTCGGACTGGCGGTATTCCTCCAGCTCGTAATCGAGCGAGGCGTAGCCCTTCGTGCGGGATTTGAGCGCGTCGAAAAAGTCGTAAATAATCTCGTTGAGCGGCATGTGGTAATGAAGCTCCACTCGCTCGGAATCGAGGTATACCATGTTTTCAAATTCGCCGCGTCTGTCCTGGCAAAGATCCATTATGTTGCCCACATAGTCTGTCGGCGTCATGATGGAAGCCTTGACGTAAGGCTCCTCCGCCCATTCTATAACCGAGGGATCAGGGTAATTGAGCGGGTTATCAATCATTTCCGTCTGACCGTCGGTTTTTATCACCTTATAAATAACGCTCGGGGCGGTGGTGATAAGGTCGAGATTGAACTCGCGCTCAAGGCGTTCCTGAATAATCTCCATATGCAGGAGGCCGAGGAAGCCGCAGCGGAAGCCGAAGCCGAGCGCGGCGGAGGATTCCGGATCATAGGAAAGGGCAGCGTCGTTGAGCTTGAGCTTTTCAAGCGCGTCGCGCAGGTCGGGGTATTTCGCGCCGTCGGCAGGATAAACGCCGGAATAAACCATCGGCTGCGCGGGGCGATAGCCGGGGAGAGGCTCTGCGGTGGGTTGAGCCTGAGCAGTGACGGTATCGCCCGGCTGCGTATCAGCGACGTTTTTTATGCTCGCCGTAAAATAGCCGACGTCGCCGGCGGAAAGCTCTGAGCAGGGCTCGAAGCCGATGGGCCGCATGTGACCCACCTCAACGACCTTATAAACCGCGCCGGAGGCCATCATCTTAATATCCATGCCGGGCTTTATTATTCCGTCCACGATGCGGATGTAAACGATTACGCCCACAAAACTGTCGTATTGCGAGTCAAAAATCAGAGCCTTCAGGGGGGCTTTGGGGTCGCCCTTCGGGGCGGGGACGTTTTTAACAATGTCCTCGAGGACTGCCTCGACGTTCGTGCCGAGCTTTGCGGAAATTTCGGGCGCGTCGAGCGCCGGGATGCCGATTATATCCTCGATTTCGTGCTTCACCTTGTCCGGGTCTGCGCCCGGAAGGTCGATCTTGTTGATGACGGGGAGGATTTCGAGGTTGTTATCCAGCGCGAGATAGGCGTTAGCCAGCGTCTGCGCTTCGGTTCCCTGGCGCGCGTCCACGACGAGAACCGCGCCCTCGCAGGCAGCGAGAGAACGCGAGACCTCATAGTTAAAGTCAACGTGGCCCGGCGTGTCGATGAGGTTGAGCGTGTAGTATTTCCCGTCTTCGGCCTGATAGGTCAGACCGACTGCGCGGGCCTTGATGGTTATGCCGCGCTCGCGCT
>JAEEUX010000285.1 GCA_016290695.1 Oscillospiraceae bacterium | reverse complement strand
ATACGTCGACTGCTTTTTCCTCAAGCTTGCCGACATGATGAAGGGCCGCAGCAAGTACGGCGCACTCTTCAACGGCAGCTACAGCGCCGGACAGCATATGTCTCTCGGCGGCCTCACGCGCGACGGGCGCGACGCGACGAACCCGGTCAGCTACTTCATGTTGCAAAGCTCGGCGCGCCTAGCTCGGCACGAACCGCCGCTTTCACTGCGAGTACATAAAAACACCCCGCCGGAGCTTTGGGAGGCCGCCATCGAAACGGCAAAGAAGGTCGGCGGCGTCCCCACGATGCAGAACGACGAGGTGATAATCCCCGCACTCATGAATTCCGGCCTTGCGCTTGAGGATGCGCGGGATTATTGTATCATCGGCTGCATGGAGCCCGCCGGTTCCGGCTGTGAGTGGCCCGCCTGCGGAGGAACGGGTGCGGCGACGATGGTGAACCTCCTCAAAATGCTCCAGATAGCGATAAATAACGGCGTAATGCCCGGGACAAACGAGCGCTGCGCGCCGGAGACGGGCTATCTCTATGAGATGAACTCCATCGACGAGGTAATGGAAGCCTACAGAAAAACGGTGGACTATTTCATCGACTGGCACGTTACCGGCACGAACGTATTTGAGTACGTCGCCTCCGAGCTTATGCCGCTGCCCGTCGCCTCCGCGACAATCGAGGGCTGCATGGAGCATGGAGCGGACGTCATGTGGGGCGGCGCTAAGTATAATTCGACGGGCTCCGCCGGAGTCGGCTGCGCGAACGTCGCGGACAGCCTTTCCGCGATACAGTATATGTGCTTTGATAAGAAGCTTTGCACAACGCGCGAATTATACGACGCATTTATGAATAACTGGCAGGGCGAGGGGCAGGAGATACTGCGCCAGACCATACGCAACAAGGTTCCGCGCTACGGAAACGACGAAGCTTACGTCGACGAGCTTGCCCGCGTTTCGATGGATATTTTCTCCGATAAGCTCAACGCGGCGAAGGGGCCGCGCGGCGGCTATCGCGCGGGGCTGTACCCCGTCACGGCCCACGTCGTCATGGGCATGATGACGCCTGCTTCCCCGGACGGAAGAAAAGCGGGCGACCCGCTTGCCGACGGCATTTCACCCATGCAGGGCATGGATACGCATGGCCCGTCCGCCATCCTCAACAGCGTCGCGCGCATAAACCACGTTAATAACGGCAACGGAACCCAGCTCAATATGCGCTTCCATCCGAACACGGTTATGGGCGAGGAAGGGGAGAGGAAGCTCGCGGAGCTCATTTCCACCTTCTTTGAAAAGGGCGGTATGCACATTCAGTATAACGTCATAGACACCGATACCCTGCGGAAAGCGCAGCAGCAGCCGGATGATTACCGCGACCTCGTTATCCGCGTGGCGGGCTATTCGGCGTATTTCGTCGAGCTCGGTAAGGCGCTGCAGGAGGACGTTATCTCAAGAACCGAGCAGAATATGTGATGCCGTAAAAGTATATCTTCATGCGTATAAGGAATATTTACTAAGCCTCGAATTCCTTGTAATTCCTGCACCCGTATTATATAATTTAAGCATAGCGGAGCGGTCAGGCAAGCCCGGCCGCTCCTGTTACTCTGACTACATTGGAGGATTTAAATATGTCCGAGGAAATATTTGGTAATATTTACGACATACAGAAATTTTCCGTGCATGACGGCCCGGGCATAAGAACGGATATTTTCACGAAGGGCTGCCCGCTCAAGTGCCTTTGGTGCCATAGCCCGGAGTCTCAGGGCTTCGGCGGCGACCTCGCGTTTATGGATATACGCTGCATCGGCATGAAGGTCTGCGGCCTTTGCCTCAAGGCCTGTGACCGCGGCGCAATCACCGCGGGCGAGGAGCAGCCCAACGCCAAGGGCGACGAAATGATAAGCATGCCGGTTATCGACAGGACGAAGTGCGACACCTGCCTGAAATGCGCCGAGGCCTGCCCGGCGACGGCTCTTTATAACCCGCTTCGCCGCGTCTCCGTCGAGGATTGCATGAAGGCCATACGGCAGGATGCGAAGTATTATGAAAAATCCGGCGGCGGAGTGACGATTTCCGGCGGCGAGCCGATGAGCCAGTTTGAATTCACGCTTGCGCTCGCCAAGCAGTGCCGCGCCGAGGGCTTCCACGTCGCGCTCGACACGACGGGCTTTGCGCCGACGGCTCATTATATGGAGATTTTGCCTTATGTAAACCTGTTCCTGTACGACCTCAAGTGCATGGACAGCAAAATGAGCGAAAAGCTCGTCGGCGTCCCGAACGAGCTCATCCTCAAAAACGCCGAGGAAATCACCAAGGCTGGCGGCAGACTTCAGGTGCGCTTTCCGATGATACCGAAGCTGAACGCGACTGAGAAAAACATCAAGGCCACGGCGGAATTCTGCCTCAAAATAAAGGACGGCATCGACGTTATCCAGCTCCTTCCGTATCACCGTCTCGGCGCGATGAAATACGTCCGCCTCGGCAGAAGATACCACATGAACCCCAATCTCGAAGCCCCCCCGGCGGAATTCATGCAGCAGACGCTCGATTATTTTCTGAGCCTCGGCCTCCCCGCGCAGATAAGCTGAATTCCTAAGGCAACACCGCATAATTCCCGGCACATATCTTACTTGCAGAATATTCCGTCATATCGTCCAAAAATACTCGGCAATACACAAAGTATTACCTGCGTTTTTTGAACAATC
>JAEEUX010000284.1 GCA_016290695.1 Oscillospiraceae bacterium | reverse complement strand
CTTTTACTATTACGGGCTTGCGGTATTCCGTCGCCTCTTTAAGCGAGAACACCAGCTGCCTCAGATCTTCTATGGAGTAGATGTCGTGGTGCGGAGCCGGGGATATGGCGTCCGAGCCTTCGGGTATCATCCTTGTGCGGGAAACGTCGCCGACTATTTTCGCGCCGGGGAGATGTCCGCCGATGCCGGGCTTTGCGCCCTGGCCCATTTTAATCTCAATCGCCGCGCCTGCCTTGAGGTAGTCCTCATGCACGCCGAATCGTCCGCTCGCCACCTGAACGACCGTGTTCGGGCCGTATTTGTAAAAATCCTCGTGAAGCCCGCCTTCGCCGGTGTTGTAGACTATGCCGAGCTCCGTGGCGGCGCGGGCGAGGGAAGCGTGGGCGTTGTAGCTTATGGAACCGTAGCTCATGGCGGAGAACATGACGGGCATGGAAAGCCTGATGTTCGGGGAAAGCTTGCAGACTAACTTGCCCTCGGCGTCCTTCTCGATTTTATCCGGCTTTGCGCCGAGAGAGACCTGCGTTTCCATCGGCTCGCGCAGCGGGTCAATAGGGGGATTAGTCACCTGCGAAGCGTTTATAAGGATTCTATCCCAGTAAACGGGCAGAGGCTTGGGGTTTCCCATCGAGGAGAGCAGGACGCCGCCGCTCGACGCCTGCTTATATATTTCTTTAATGGTGTCGTTCTGCCAGTTGGCGTTTTCTCTGAGTGTGCAGTCGCTTTTAACGATTTTCAGCGCCCGCGTCGGGCAAAGGGAGACGCAGCGCTGGCAGTTGACGCATTTTGTCTCGTCGCTCATCATTATGCCGCGTTCCTCGCTGTAGGAATGTACCTCGTTGGAGCATTGCCGCTGGCACACCCTGCACGCAATGCAGCGCGATTCGTTTCTGATAACCTCGAACTCGGGGTAAATAAATTCGACGCCCATCAATAAGCACCTTCCTTCACCTTAACTATTACGGGCTCGCCGCCCGCCGGGGCCCAGATGTTCTCGGCGTCCGGCTCCATCGTGCGTATCGCGGCCTCCTCGCTCGCGATAAACACGCGGTCGCCCTTTTCGCCGACGACCATCGAGCGCAGCTTCAGCCTGTCATTGAGCGCCATAAGCCCGCCGTCGAAGCCGAAAACTATCGAAAACGGCCCTGTGACGAGAAGGCTCGGGAAAACCGTGCGAAGATAAGCGTGCCTCGCGGCGTCCTCCGCGTTTTCGCCCTCAATCGTGCTCCAGAACGGCGCCGCTATGACGCTTGCAGCCTCCGTGAGACTGAGCCCCTGCCTGCGGATGAGGTAGTCCATTATGTAGGTTATTACCTCGGTGTCGGTTTGCAGGGTGCATTTGTAGCCGAACATCTCTATGAAGCGGCGGTTTGCGTCGTAGGACGAAATCTCGCCGTTGTGGACGATGGAATAATCCAGCAGCGTGAAGGGGTGCGCGCCGCCCCACCAGCCGGGGGTGTTCGTCGGGTAGCGTCCGTGCGCCGTCCAGGAATAGCCTTCGTATTCATCTAATCTATAGAATACGCCGACGTCCTCGGGAAATCCGACGGCCTTGAATGAACCCATGTTCTTGCCGCTGGAAAAGACGTAAGAGCCCTCCATCTCGGCGTTTATCTTCATCACCGTGCGCGCGACGAACTCCTTCTCGTCGAGCTGGAGATTGGCGAGCTGCGACCTGAGCGGCGCGACGAAATAGCGCCAGACGATGGGTTCGTCGGTAATCGCGGGGATCTTGCGCGTGGGGATTATTTCGGATTTGATTATCTCGAACTGCTCCTTTAAATAGACCTCGCAATTTTTGCGCGCGGCGCGGTCGTCAAAGAAAAGGTGTAGGGCATAGAATTCCTTATATTCAGGATATATCCCGTAACCGGCAAAGCCGCCGCCGAGGCCATTTGAACGGTCGTGCATGGGCTTCATGGCGTTGGTTATGGTTTCTCCGGATATTCTGTCTCCGTTTTTTGAGATAATAGCCGCAATGGCGCATCCTGACGGAATACGCACCTGACCTTCTTTCAGCATCTTCTTCATTTCCTTTCGGAGTAATAAAAAAACAAAGGCGCTCATTTATACGCAGATTAGCTGCAATATAAATGAACGCCTTTGCTCATTTGCAAGCATTGTAAGCCTATAATTGCAATTTGTCAAGACTTTTCTTCACGGATTTAAAGAAAATGCAGGAAGCTCAAAAAAATATTTCAAAAAAGGGCTTGACAAAGCGAAAAGTGCGTCGTATAATGCGCACATAAAGGCAAGGGCGTCTTTGAGTGGCAGCACTCGAAGGCGCTTTATTCTTTTATTCCCGGTTAAGAAAAAATAATACATAATCGTAAAACACGGAAAAGGCAAAGGCGTCTTTTGTGGAAACACAAAGCTGTCTTTGCCTTTTTACTTTTTAGGAAGCCGGAAAGGAAGTATAAAAAATGACAACAGTTTCGGATTATTTCGGAAGCCTCGTTTTTGACGACCGCGTTATGCGCGCCAATCTCTCCGCCGACGTTTACGCATCCCTGCGTAAGACGATAGACGAGGGGAGCGAGCTTGATATCGGCGTAGCAAACGCCGTGGCCACGGCTATGAGGGACTGGGCAGTCTCCCGCGGCGCGACCCACTTCACCCATTGGTTCCAGCCCCTCACGGGCATCACCGCCGAGAAGCACGACAGCTTCATTTCCCCCTCGCCGGACGGCGGCGTTATCATGGAGTTTTCCGGCAAGGAACTTATCAAGGGCGAGCCGGACGCTTC
>JAEEUX010000283.1 GCA_016290695.1 Oscillospiraceae bacterium | reverse complement strand
GTCCGGGTAGTGGCGGTAGCCGAGCAGGTTCTGCCCGCGCAGCAGCATTTGCAGTTTCGTGTTCGGCATCTTCGCCTTGATTTTGCGAAGGCGCTCCCACGGGTCCTCCGAGAGGAAGCGCATGCAGGAATCGAAGGTCGCGCCGCCCCAGCATTCCGCCGAGTAGTACCCCGCCTTGTCCATCGTTTCGAGGATGGGCTCGAAGGCGTCGAAGGGCATTCTCGTCGCAATGAGGGATTGGTTAGCGTCGCGCAGGACGGTTTCCGTGAACATAACTTTTTTCATTTGCCAAGGTCTCCTTCTTGCTGAGAATTTATTCTCATTATATTGTATATTTAACATAGAATATGGAAATAGCAATATTTGCGCCGCAGCCATGTGGGCCGTGGGGCTTGCCCCCGGCAAGGCACTGCGATTTGTACAATGTAATATGGTTAATACATGTCCGGTAGGGAACGCTGTCCTCAGCGTTCCGCATGGGTACTTCGACTTTGCAGCAATCCCATATGGTTGATGATAATTAAAATCCTGTACCGTATGGAACGTCGTCCTCGACGTTCCGCCGCGCTCTGCGCGGTCTGCCTTTGATCCCCTTATCCAAGGGGAGCGAAGCTGCGGCGCACTCTGATGGGTTCGATGCAGCTCATTTTTGCTCCCCTTTCAGGGGAGCTGTCTCGGAGGCGCAGCCGACGAGACTGAGAGGTGGCCGTGAGGGACAGAGAGGTGGCCGTGAGGGACAGTGGAAGCGCGGTTTGCCTTTGCTCCCCTTGGATGCGGTCGGCACCCTTTTTTGCTCCCCTTGGATAAGGGGAGCTGGCGGCGTCGCGAAGCGGCGGCGTCTGAGGGGTGGAGGGTTACGCGAGGGCAGAAGCATTATGCTTGATGCAAAACCTTTTACCTCTCAGTCGCCTGCGGCGACAGCTCCCCTGAAAGGGGAGCAAAACGCGCTGCGCGCTGACGACCTCTCAGTCAGCTTCGCTGACAGCTCCCCTTATCCAAGGGGAGCAAAGGGCCGCGTTACAGCGGCTGCTTCTGGATTTTCGCAAATCTGCGGGGATAAGCCGGCGGTGTGGGCTCATGCTTTCGCACGAGGACGACCTTGCGGACTACGCCGCCGAGCTCATATTCCGCGACGCGCTCGATCTGCCCGCCCAGCTTCTTTATCGCGCCCTTCGCGGCGTTTATCTCATCCTCGCTTTCGGCGCTTTTCATCGCCAAAAACACGCCGCCGACCTTGACGAAGGGCAAACACAGCTCACACAGGACGTTGAGCTGCGCGACGGCGCGGGAAACGGCGGCATCATAACCGTCGCGCCGGGATTTTTCGAGGCTTAGCTCCTCAGCCCGCCCGTGGACGCACTCGCAGCCGAGACCGAGCTCGGCACAGGCCTCCTCCAAAAACGCGATGCGCTTATTGAGGCTGTCGGCGAGCGTTACGCTCATGTCCGCGCGCGCGAGGGCGAGCGGAACACCGGGGAAGCCCGCGCCGGTGCCGACGTCGATAACGCGTCCGCCGGGGAACTCCGGCAGCTTGAGAAGCTCCAGCGAGTCGGCGAAATGGCGCAGCGCGGCCTCGTCGTCATCCGTTACGGCGGTGAGGTTCATGACGGCGTTCTTCGCCTTGACGAGCGCCCAGAATTTTTCGCAGCGCGCCGCAAGTGTCGCGTCAACGCCATGTTGTGTTAAAATATCAATAAACAATCCTCAGTCCTCCGACATCAGATAGAATATCTTCCAGTTTTCGCTGAGCTCGAACATCTCCGTATAGCCGGAGACCGTGCCAAGCTCGCGCTCATAGAGGAAGCCGACGCAGCCGCTGCCGTAGTAGCCCGTGTAGAACACGACGGCCTCGGGCGTCACCTCGATGTTATAGACCCTGCCGCCGCAATCGTAGGGGGCGAAGAGCGCCGCGAGGCTATCCGCAGCATCGCCCGCAAGGGGGGCGGCGTCCTCCGCGCCGTCGGGCGTCAGGATTTTCGGCGCGCCGGAGGCGTCCGTCATAATCTCGGCGGAGGGCAGGCGCAGCAGCTCCATCGTAGCGAGCTGGATATCGTCCGCCTTTTCGACGAACATTTCGCGCGACTTCACCATCATATCCTGGTACTGGCTCGTCATGCCGCCCGCGCTGGGGTCCTCCGTCGCCGCCGTATAGAGCGCGCGCAGCACGAAGGCCGCCGCGATTGCCGCGGCGATAGCGATGATTGTTTTGATGATGGTTGGGTATTTTGCGGTGGATGATTTCATGTGAAGACTCCTTCGGGGAGGGGATGATGTCAAAGAGAAAAGAGAAGAGTAAAAAGTGAAGAGAAGCGGTGCGCCTGCGGCGCAATTTAGACTACTGCACCTTCGGCGCGAATGCCGGGGGCTTGCCCCCGGCATAGGGAGCGAAGGCGATGGTCGGCACTCTTTTTTGCTCCCCTTTCAGACATTGCCGCACCCTCTTTTGCTCCCCTTTCAGGGGAGCTGGCTCGGAGGCGCAGCCGACGAGTCTGAGGGGTAAATTGTCATCTGTGATGTAGTGACACGGTCTTTCGCTCCCCTTGGATAAGGGGAGCGAATGGCGCCTGTGGGACGGGAGTGGGCGGCGCTGTGCGCCGCAGTGAATTGTCCTTCGGACGTGAATTGCGGCGTTCGCCGAGTGAATTTTGGCTTCCGCCAAATGAATTGCGCTTCGCGCATTGTTGTGCGCCGTCGCAGCGATTTGGATTTTTGTTGATGTAATATGGTTGATGATAATAAAAATCCTGTACTGTAG
>JAEEUX010000037.1 GCA_016290695.1 Oscillospiraceae bacterium | reverse complement strand
TCCTCGAGCGCCTGCCCCGCGTCGGCAAAAAGCTTCTCGTCACAGGCAACGGCCGCTGTAACCTTTCAAACGAGAGCATTACGGACAAGGATTATTTCGGCTCCGTTGGCACCGAACCCGTGTTCAGGCGTTTCGGCGACACTCTCCCCTTTTTTGCTTCGCTCGGTCTCTATACCCGCGCGGACTCCGAGGGGCGGCTTTACCCCATAAGCGGCAGCGCCAGCTCAGTGCTCGACGCGCTTCGGCTCGAATGTGAGAAGCTCGGCGTATGCGAAATATGCAATTACCGCGCCGAATCGGTAACGAAGGCGGGCGCTGATTTTATCGTAACATCATATGAGGGCGTAAAAACTCAGGCTGCGCGAGTTATTTTCGCCTTTGGCGGAAAGGCCGCGCCTGACCTCGGAACGGACGGCTCGGCCTTCTCTCTCATAAAAGCTTCAGGCGCAGTCTGCGCACCGCTGAGCCCCGCGCTCGCACCGATAAAATGTTCTTCCCCGCTGCTCCGCTCGGTCAAGGGTCTGCGCGCCGCCGCTGCTGTAAAGGCCTATTGCGGCTCCCGGCTCGTCGGGGAAAGCCGCGGCGAGCTTCAGTTCGGCGACGGAGCGGTCTCCGGCATCTGCGTATTTGAGCTTGCTCACCTCGCGCCGGATAAGCTCAGCTTGGATTTCATGCCGGAATTTTCGTCAGATGAGCTGTTCTCTATTCTTTGCGAGCTGCGCGCTGTTCGTGCTCAGGCTTCGCTCGACGATGCGCTTTCCGGGCTTATAAACAAGCGTCTTGCCCAGTTTTTCATTAAAAAATGTCTTTCAAGGCCGCTCGGCGACCTTGCCTCTGACCTGTCGGACGCTGAACTGCTCGCGCTGAGCGAGGAAATGAAGGCCTGCCGCCTCGAAGCTATCGGCTCGGATTACGACAAGGCGCAGGCGACGCTTGGCGGCGTCGCGGGGAGCGAACTCACGCCGGAGCTTGAACTGAAAAAACTCCCCGGCGCTTATGTCTGCGGCGAGGCTGCGGATGTTTTGGGACGCTGCGGCGGCTATAACCTTCACTGGGCATGGAGCTCGGGCCGCTGCGCCGGATACAGCGCCGCGAAATCGTTGGGAGGCGGCAATAATGCTTAGAATAAGAGACCTTCGCCTTCCGCTGGGTTATTCGCAGGAGGACCTTGTTAAAGCTGCAGCCTCACGATTGCGTTTAGCGGAAAGCGAAATAATTTGCGTCTCGCTTGTCAAGCGCTCGGTCGACGCGCGAAAAAAGGATGACGTTCATTTTACCGTGACCGTCGACGCGGAGCTGAAAAACGAAGCAAAAGCTCGCGCGCGGCTTAAAAAAGAACCCAGTGTCAAGCTCACGCAGCCTTACCGCTACGATTTCCCTGCAGCACAGAAAAAGCCCTTCCGTCCGGTCGTTGTCGGCGCCGGCCCCGCCGGACTTTTCGCCTCATGGATACTGGCAAAAGCGGGCTGCGCGCCGATACTTCTTGAGCGCGGGCAGGACGTTGACGCGCGCACAAGAGCCGTCTCGGAATTCTGGCAAACAGGTAAGCTCGACACGGAATCGAACGCCCAGTTCGGTGAAGGCGGCGCAGGAACATTTTCCGACGGGAAGCTTGCCACCGGAACGAAGGACAGCCGCATAGAGCTTGTTCTGCGTGAGTTTGCCGCCTGCGGCGCGCCGGAGGAGATACTGTATCTTGCCAAGCCTCACATAGGCACGGACATGCTGAAAACCGTTATCAAAAACATGCGACGGGAGATATGCTCTCTCGGCGGCGAAGTCGTTTTCGGCGCTAAATTCACGGATTTTGAGGAACGCAACGGCCAAATAGAAGCTGTGCGCTATGAAAAGGGCGCGGTGACACATTCCGTCAGCACGCGCGCGATAATCCTCGCAATAGGCCATAGCGCGCGCGACGTTTTTGAAGTGCTGCACGCGCGCGGGATAATGATGGCGCAAAAAGCTTTTTCGGCGGGGGTTCGCATCGAGCACCGGCGCGAGGACATCGACCGGGCAATGTACGGCAAATTTGCCTCGCATCCCGCGCTTTCCGCCGCAGACTACAGTCTCGCCGTGCACTTGCCGAACGGCAGGGGCGTCTACAGCTTCTGCATGTGCCCCGGCGGGCGCGTCATCGCCGCGGCGAGCGAAGCGGGCGGCGTCGTGACGAACGGCATGAGTCTTTTTGCTCGGGACGATGAAAACTCCAATTCTGCGCTTCTGGTGAGCGTCAATCCGGAGGATTTTCCCAGCGCTCATCCTCTCGCGGGAATCGAATTCCAGCGCCGCATCGAGCGAGCAGCCTTCGCCGCCGGCGGAGGCGACTACAAGGCCCCGGCGATCTGCGCGGGCGATTTTCTTGCTCAAAGGCCCGCAAGCGGTTTTGGACGCGTCCGTCCGAGCTATCCAATCGGTGTTACCCCGGCAATGCCCGAAGTATACCTCCCCGATTATATAGTGGATTCTCTGCGAGAAGGGCTCAAGCACTTCGGCAAAAAAATCAAAGGCTACGACGCAGAGGACGCCGTTATAACCGGTGTTGAAAGCCGCAGCTCGTCGCCCGTCCGCATAATGCGCGGAGAAAACTACTGCGCGGTGAACCTCGCAGGGCTCTATCCCTGCGGCGAAGGGGCGGGTTACGCGGGCGGCATAACCTCCGCAGCCGTAGACGGCATAAAATGCGCTGAAGCGCTCATACACGCCTATTTTGAATAAACCAACCCATAAAGATTTAAAATCCCGACGCAGTCTGTGGAAAACAGGCTTCGTCGGGATTTCTTTATGTATCACACCGGGACGTTTTCGTCCGCTTCCGCGGGTTCAAATTCTTCCTGCGGCATTCCGTTTTCCGGGAATTCTCCTTCGGGAGAGGGTTCCATGCCGTCATTATCTGAGAATTCCTGTTCCTGCGTTTCACCTTCAGGGCTTTCTTCACCCTCGGCAGGGAGTTCTTCCATCTCGCTCACGTCTTCCGGATCCTCTCCGTCCGGCGGGGAGGTATCGCCGTCGTCCTCGCCGTTTTCGCTCTCCTCTTCTTCCTCGGGAACGTCAGGAAGCAAGGGCTCTATGAGCCTGTCGCGCTCGTTGAGGGGATTACCCTCCTCGTCAAAACGAGTCCTGAGCGCCGACTCTGTAAAAATGAGAGATACGACAATAAAGGCAAGCTGCATTAGTATAAGCACAGCCGCCGATATACTTACATTGATAAAGCTTCTTCCCATAACCAAAAGCATCATTATGCCGGAAACGAAAGCGAACGCGACGCCACCATACTCCCACATGGAGCCGAAATAATGATGGGCAAAAGCGAAGCTGTAATCGCTTTTCATGGAAAGCGCGGTCCTGTATCCAAGTTTCCCCTGCAAATCATCGCGGCGAACCTTATATATTTTAAAAATCCTGCTTCCGAGATACGCAAGAAAAATAGGAATAATCAAAACGATTATCAGCATTATAGCCCAAAAAGCCATTAAATAATTCACCTCAAAAAAGTCAGCCTGCGTCGTCCGCCATAGGACCAGAGGGTTCTTCGAGAAGCTCCCTTTCGTCTATTTTCAAAAGGTCTCCGATATAGCCTGTCACCCATCCGTTCAGCTTGCGGTTGAGCTTTTTCACAAGGTCATTATAGACGATGCGGCTGATTTTTGCGCGGCTGTCGTATGTATCGTAGTCTTCCTTTGCCTTGATATAGGCGGGGTTCAGCACGAGCGTCGGATGATGGTCAACGATAATCTGGATATGACGCTCCGCCTCCTTGAATGCAAGCTCCTGCGTTATGACGCTCTCCGGCGTTATCGCCTCGTCTGCATTTTTCCGGCATTTGGCGAGTTCGAGGATGATGATTTCTGTGTTTCTGAAATCATAACCCTTCGCGACGTCCAAAACCTGATTGAGCGCGTAAAAACGGTTCGATAAATGCGTCCCAATCTGTTCCATTGCTATGTCTATATGGCTGATGAGTCTTATATAGCTTCGCCAGATCCAAAGAAACCTCAACGCAATAAGGATGAGCAGACCGAATATGATTGCAACATATATCACTCCGTTCCATCTCCTTTCTGCGTATTTTTTCCGTATTTGAAAACGACATTTTTTTGCCCGAGATAATTCAATACCGTAAAAACCGCCATGCCCGCAAGCATGGCAATATTCTCTTGCGTCCTTCGCCCCATAGAGGCGAAAACAGCGGCAGCAATGGGCTTTGCCGCGCCGTAAGCGACAAGATAGCAGGCCACCTGGTTTGCCGCAAAAAGAAGGAACTGTCCCAGAGAACGCTTCTTCACGCCAAAGGTGAACCTCTTGTTCAAAAAATAGCTGAGTATGCCCCCGCAGATATAGTTTGCTGCGGAGGAAACCCAATAGGAAAGCCCCGCAAAATTATATAAAACAAACATAAGCCCCGCGCCGAAAATAGTATTAACTACGCCGACTGCGGCGAAGCGAAAAATGGGACGGCTAAAAATATTTATGAGAAGACGCTTCATAGTCACTTCCGAGAAATACAGCCGCGGAAAGCGGCTTCCTTATAAAATTGATTATACTATTTACATACTCAATATGTCAATAATTGCGCCACAATATACGCCCACGGTAAATTTTCTCCCTATTATATATTTTCGTTCCGTTATAAGAATAGTTTATAGCGTGATATTTTAAATTTTCATTGAAATTCTTAGAGTATTTGTTATAATTAGATAAAGAATATTATAAAAAGAGGTGCAACATGGGTATTAATACCAAATTTTCGCCCGAAGAACTCCAGGTTCGTGAAACCATCCCCGCGCTTTTCGGCCCTCCCGTCGAGATTCTGAACACACCGATCAGCCCGAAGGAAAACATTCTCCGTCTTTACGAAGGCAAGACCCCTATGTGGATTCCCTATCCTTCGGCGGACAACAACATGCTCATGCTCGACTGCGATCCCGAGAACAAGGCGCGCAGCCCCGGAGGCGGCGGCCCGGACGGCTGGGGCGTCGAATGGGTCTTCGTCGACGTCGTCGGCGGCGCGATGGTCAAGCCCGGAAACCCCAAGGTTCTCGACATAAACCACTGGGAGGATTACGTTACGCCTCCCGACCCCGACACATGGGACTGGGAAGGCTGCTATGAGCGCAACAAGGAAAAGCTCCGCCCTGACAGAGCGATTTGCGTAAACGTCCCCGGCTGCCTGTTTGAGCGCCTTATCGCGGTGATGGATTTTGATAACGCGATAGTCGCCCTCATTGACGACGAGCAGAAGGAAGCCGTACACCGCTTTTTCCGCGTCGTTACGGACATACATAAGAAATTCTACACACTCTGCAAGAAGTGGTTTAACCCCGACATAGTCAATTTCAACGACGACTGGGGCTCTCAGCGCGCCGAGTTTTTCTCCGTCCCCACCGTGCGCGAGATGCTCCTGCCCTATGTCAAGGAACTGGGCGACCACGTCCACTCGCTCGGGATGTACTTCGACCTCCACTGCTGCGGCAAGGTCGAGAACTTCGTTCCTCTTTTCATAGAGGCGGGTGAAAATTCATGGGGCGGCCAGCCGATAAACGATAAATACGCTCTCAAGCAGAAGTATGGCGACAAATTCATCTTCACGCATGGCCCGCAAATTAAAGAGGGCGCAAGCGAAGCGGAGATCGACGAAGCCATTGCCTACTTCATGCAGACCTGCGGCA
This sequence comes from Oscillospiraceae bacterium, assembly GCA_016290695.1. Taxonomy (GTDB): domain Bacteria; phylum Bacillota; class Clostridia; order Oscillospirales; family Oscillospiraceae; genus RGIG6375. Next base: position 8,170 of record JAEEUX010000037.1, on the reverse strand, counting down.
GCGATAACCGCATCCTCCTCGACCCCGGCAGCTATGAGCCGGCGCTTGTCCGTAAAAAGGTTTACGAAGCCAGCCGCAGGAATTTCGACAGACTCGTTGCCGAGGGTAAGGCAATTCTCTGATTTTACAAACCGCATACGGCCAACCGCCCCGGACTTTCATTTCCGAGGCGGTTGCTTTTTGTCTTGCGTTATTCTTTCGCGCAGTATATAATGACAGTTAAACAACATACCGGGCGGCGCAGCCTCCGGCATTACCAATGAAACGGGGTACTCAGAAAATGTTCTCAGATTCCGGACTTAACTACACCATGCTCTGCGATTTCTATGAGCTCACAATGGGCAACGGCTACTTCAAAAACGGCTACGGCAACAGAATTGTATACTTCGACGTATTCTTCCGCAGCGTTCCCGACGGAGGCGGCTTCGCGATAGCCGCAGGACTTGAGCAGGTCATTGATTATATTCAGGACCTTCATTTCAGCGCAGACGATATAGCCTATCTCCGCGGGCGAGGTCTTTTCTGCGAAGAATTTCTCGATTATCTTGCCAATTTCCGCTTCACGGGCGATATTTACGCCGTTCCCGAGGGCACGCCCGTCTTCCCGCATGAGCCGCTGCTCACCGTTCGCGCTCCGGCTATTCAGGCGCAGCTTATCGAGACCTTCGTTCTCCTTTCGCTGAACCACCAGAGCCTCATCGCGACAAAATCCAACCGCATCGTCCGTGCCGCGAAGGGCCGCACGGTTCTCGAATTCGGCTCCCGCCGCGCTCAGGGCGCTGACGGAGCTATTCTCGGTGCACGCGCTGCGTATATCGGCGGCTGCGCCGGAACCGCCTGCACGATAAGCGACCAACTTTTCGGCGTTACGGCGGGCGGAACAATGGCTCACTCCTGGGTTCAGATGTTCGATTCTCAGTATGAGGCGTTCAAGGCGTACTGCGAAGCCTACCCCAACAACGCGACGCTGCTTGTGGACACATATAACACCCTCAAGCGCGGCATTCCCGACGCCATCCGCGCGTTCAACGACGTTTTGAAGCCTCTCGGCATCAAAAAATGCGGAATACGCCTCGATTCCGGCGACCTTGCCTATCTCACGCGCAAAGCGAGGAAAATGCTCGACGACGCAGGCTGGACGGAATGCACCATCACCGTCAGCAACGCTCTCGACGAGTATCTTATCACAGACCTTCTCTCCCAGGGCGCCTGCATAGACTGCTTCGGCGTGGGCGAAAGGCTAATAACCGCCAAGTCAGAGCCGGTTTTCGGCGGCGTATACAAGCTCGCCGGCGTCGAGGACAAGGAGGGAAACATCATCCCGAAGATAAAGATAAGCGAGAACGTGAACAAGATAACCAACCCCCATTTCAAAAAGACCTATCGCCTCTTCGGGAACGACACGGGCAAGGCCATAGCAGACTACATTTGCCTGCATGACGAGACGGTGGACGATTCGAAAGAGCTTACGATATTCGACCCCGAGGCCACGTGGAAGCGCAAGACGGTAGTTAACTTCACGGCAAAGGAGCTTCAAAAGCCGATTTTCTTAAAGGGTGAACTCGTCTATACCAAACCATCACTTTCCGAAATTAAGAAATACTGCGCCGAGCAGACGGACACGCTTTGGGACGAGGTAAAGCGCTTCGACAACCCACATAATTATTACGTTGATCTCAGCGAAAAGCTCTGGCAGATTCGCAACGAGCTCCTTCAGAGCAATGGCTAAGCGTCAACAGAGCGCCACAAGGCGCAGGATAAGCATTATGGAGACGCTCGCAGCCTCCGAGCATCCCATCAGCGCGACGGCCCTTGCCGCGGATTTCGGCGTGAGCCGCCAGGTAATCGTCGGCGACATTGCGCTTCTTCGCGCTTCCGGCGAGTCTATCGTCGCGACGCCGAGCGGCTACTACATAGCCTCTTCTCGTCCCGGCATCACGAAAACAATTGTATGCACACATGATAACGCCGACATGAAAACCGAGCTCTATTCAATCGTTGACAACGGCTGCACGGTATCGGACGTTATCGTGGAACATCCGGTTTACGGGCAGATAATCGGCAGGCTCGACCTTAGCTCCCGCTTTGACGTTGACCAGTTTATTCTAAAGCTCGAAACCGAGGACGCCCCTCCCCTATCCACCCTCACAGGCGGGATTCACCTTCACAGCATTGTCTGCCCGGATGAAGCGGCATATGCGCGAGTTGTGAGCGCGCTGGAGGCACAGGGTATTCTATATAAGCAGGATTAAACAATTTTGGGACGGCTTTCGCCGTCCCTTTTTTGCGTAATAATCTCTCCTGTATCAAAAAACTGCTTGACAATCTGAACGCATTCAGTATAATAAGTTTTACAGATGTCTTGACACCTGTAAATAACTATAGGATGGTATATCAGGATGAAGAAGCTACTTGCCTTTCTCGCTAAAAAGGACATAGTTTTCTCTGGCAAAAGGTACGGCGTCGAGGCGCTGGGCGCGATGGCGCAGGGCCTTTTTTGCAGTCTCCTTGTCGGAACTATACTCAACACGCTCGGAACGCAGCTCCATATAGGCTTTCTGAAAGCGGTCATCGTCTCAGCGAACGGCGTTGACTACACTATCGGCGGTCTCGCCTCCGCGATGGTCGGTCCGGCGATGGCAGTCGCGATAGGTCACGCGCTGAAGGCACCGCCGCTCGTTCTGTTTTCGCTTATTCCCGTCGGATTTGCGACGAATCTTCTCGGCGGCGCAGGCGGCCCGCTTGCCGTTTTCGTCGTGGCAACAATAGCCTCTGAGTTCGGTAAACTTGTATCGAAGGAAACGAAGATAGACATACTTGTAACGCCGATAGTTACCGTTATAATCGGCGTCGGCGTCGCTTATCTCATTGCCGCTCCCATAGGCAAGGCGGCAAGCTGGGTCGGAAACCTCATCATGTGGGCAACGGAGCTTCAGCCGCTGCTGATGGGCATAATCGTTTCTGTGGTCGTCGGCGTAGCGCTCACGCTGCCGATTTCCTCCGCCGCTATCTGCGCGGCCTTCGGCCTGACGGGCTTAGCAGGCGGCGCGGCGGTTGCCGGCTGCTGCGCGCAGATGATAGGCTTTGCCGTAATGAGCTTCCGCGAAAACCGCTGGGGCGGGCTCGTTTCGCAGGGCATCGGAACGAGCATGCTTCAGATGGGCAACATCGTGAAGAATCCGCGCATATGGCTGCCCCCTACGCTCGCTTCGGCCATAACCGGGCCCATAGCCACCTGCATTTTCAAGCTGCAAATGAACGGTGCAGCCGTAAACTCCGGCATGGGGACCTGCGGTTTCTGCGGTCAGATAGGCATTTACACCGGCTGGGTCGCGGACGTTGAGGCGGGTTTAAAGACCTCTATCACTGCAATGGACTGGATAGGCTTAATAATCATCTGCTTTGTCCTCCCCGCCGTTCTGAGTACCGCCTTCTGCCTCGCTCTCAGAAAAATCGGATGGATAAAAGAAAATGACCTCAAGCTATGAGCCTTTATACTAATATCCAGCAAAAAGGAAAAAACGCGAGAAGGTTTTTGTGCCAGGCAAGATGGCTTTTCCTGGCACAAAACAGGATCTTCATCAGGCTCAACGAAACATGCCTCAAAGCCTTCCGCATAGATATTCTGATCATAAATAATATTAGTTTTAATCTGATTGGGGAAAACGCCCCCGTCAACAACTTCATACAGAAACGCGCAGGTTCATTTCACAGCGAGCCTGCGCGTTTTTTATTTCTTGTCGCTTTTTCTCTGGACGTTTACGATCTTTTTCATCTGCCGCTCAGCGCTCTCGGATTTGTACATTGGGATATTCAAATCCTCATCGACTCCATCAAGCCGAAGATAGGATTCCTCATCCGTCGGGAGGCCGCGTTTTTCGAGGCTTCTCTTTATCCAGCGCTGGCAAAAATAGAATATCACTGCGACAACCGGGACACCGCAAATCATGCCGCCGAAGCCGAAGATACCGCCGCCGACAAGGATAGCGAAGACGACCCAAAAACTCGAAAGATTTGTCTTGTCGCCGAGAATTTTCGGGCCAAGGACGTTTCCATCGAAGCCCTGAAGGACGATGATGAAGATAACGAAAATCAGGCAGTCCAGCGGGCTTTCAAGAAGAATGATAAAGGCACAGGGCACCGCCCCGATATACGGCCCGAAGAACGGAATAATGTTCGTAATACCTACTATAACGCTGACGAGCGGGGCATATGGTATGCCCACGATAGTCGTGAAAACAGCACAGATAAGGCCGATTATGATTGAGTCTACTATCTTGCCAATAAAGAAGCCGGCAAACATTTCATCAGTTTTCCTCGAAACGGACATGATGGAATTCGCCGCCTTGGGCGTGAAGACGCTGTAAATAAACTTCTTCGCTTGTGAATTGAAGCGTTCCTTGCCGTACAGCACATATACGGCGACGATAAGGCCAATAATAAAATGCAGTATCGCCATGAGAACGGATTTTATGCCGCTTGTGAGGTTTATGATTATAGTGTCAATTCTTTCCATGACTCCGGTTTGCAGCCAATCAGCGGCGTAATTAAGAAGCTTGCTGACGAAATCCAGGACCGTTGACTCAACGTCTGAATTTTCCTTGAATAATCTGTCCGTCCAGCCGCGAACGACGGAAATATAGCTGTCGATATTATCAACTATCTTCTCAACGCTTGAATACAGCTGCGGGATTACGAGCATTATCAAGCCCGCGATTATTGCAATGAGTATCGTGAACATGGCTATCATGCCCATCACACGCGAGAAGGTTTTAATCCTTTTTGAGCCCGTCGGGAAAAGCTTTTTTCCGAGCGGTGTAAAGAAGGTTTTCTCGAAGAAGCGCATGCCGGGGTTAAGAATATACGCAACAACGAAGCCTATGATTATAGGACTCATAATCCGCCCGATGTCGCTTATCGTGGAAAGCACCGATGTCCATTTGCTGATAATAAGGAAGAAAAGAATACTCGCGGCTATCACGCCGAAGGCCGTAAGGCCAAAATATACATAGCGCTTATCCCATTTAAATTTCATTTGCTTCCCTCTTTTAATAAATCAGATGAGCTCCTTATACATGGCGGGAGCATCAGCTTTGGCGGTATGCTCATTTATCTCCGTCACCTCGACCTTGACGGTCTTCTGTCCGAATTTAATCTCGATAATGTCCCCGAGCTTCACCTCATAGGAGGCACGCGCTGGCTTACCGTTCACGGACACCCGTTCGTTATCGCAGGCTTCGTTGGCGACGGTTCTGCGCTTTATAAGGCGGGACACCTTCAAATACTTGTCAAGTCTCATTATACCACGCTTTCAGCTCGGCGATACATTCAGCACCGCCGGAATAAATAAGCGCCGCCCGGTTATCGGGCAGCGCTTTAAAGTAACTGTGTAATTTCCGCAAGAACAGCACGATGACTTAAGCACCGCCGAAAAAAAACAACATGCAATATATCCAACTGAATAAAGCCGGACGTATATGCCTAAATTACTTCGCGACAGCGTCCTTAAGAGCCTTACCAGCCTTGAACTGCGGAACCTTGGAGGCAGGAATATTGATGGCTTCCTTGGTTCTGGGATTATGACCGACTCTTGCGCCTCTTTCCTTTACATCAAAAACGCCGAAGCCAACGAGAGAAACCTTATCTCCGCCCTTAATAGTCTCAGCAATAGTATCAAGCAGAGCAGTAATTACCTTGTCGGTATCCTTCTTGGAAATCTCAGTCTTCGCCGCAACGGCATTAATAAGTTCTGTTTTGTTCATTAGTTTTTCCTCCCGATAAAAGTGTGGGTAATAAAATTCAAGATTTTGTAAAATCTCGTTATCTAATCTACATCGTATAATTTACCATATTAATCGGTATACTGCAAGCTTTTTTAGCCGTTTTTATATTATTTTTTATTATATTCTAAGGATTTTTCCTATTTTATCGCCCTTCGGCACCATTTCGAGTTCCTCCTTGCTTATCGCCTTGAAAAGAATAATAAAAATCAGGTATGCAACACAGGCTAAAACGATAGAGCCTCCCATTGCAGCGCATAGCACGATACGCCCCGAGACGTCCATTCCCGCAAAACCGAAAGCCATTATAATAAGCTTATATGCCGCGTAAGCGACTGCGCCCATAAGCACGCTCGCAACCGTGGGCTTAAAGAATATTTTGAAGAAATTCGGTCTTTCCGGTATCTTCACGCAGATAAAGACGAAGTTGATGGCGCTTATCACGAAGTAACAGGCAAGGCTGCTTATCGCCGCGCCCTCCACGCCAATTGTGGGATCAGCTATGAGGAACCAGTTGAGCGCTATTTTCACCAGACCGCCTATCGGCATCGTATATACCGGAAGACGTTCATGGCCATAAGCCTGGAGCATGGCGTTGGTTATCATCGTGAGACAGACGAAAAACGAAGCTATGCCAAGGATGGCGAGCAGTGTCGGTCCCTCGGCGTTACTTCCGGGGTAGATTACCTTCATAATAGGATAACACAAAACCGACATGCCTATACCGGCCGGAAGTCCGAGAAGCACGCAAAGCTTGACTGCCGCACCCGTTACGTTGGAGGCTTCGGAGTATTTCTTCTGCGCGATATAGGCGGAAATGGCAGGGATAACGCTTATCGTCAGCGGGACTATGAAAGCGGAAGGCAGGTTAAATAGCGTCTGCACCTTAAAATACACGCCGTAGAGTATCTTTGACTGCTCAAAAGAAAAACCTGCGCCAAACTGGAGTCTGTTTAGTATGAGCTTCGTATCAATAAGCGCGATTATGTTTATAACCGCAGAGCCTATCGTTACGGGAATGCCTATCTTTATAAGCTGGCCGAAGGTGCTTCCGTGCGAGGCGGGGACGTCCGGAAGCGCGGAGGTTTTCGATATCTTCGCGTCGAGTCTGAGCTTATATATGATGATATAAATAAGCGCCACGAGCGAGCCGATAGTAACGCCCGCTATAGCCCCGGCAGATGAAACGGGCAGCCCGAGCCCCTTTTTAAGTAAGAGCCACGCAAGAGAAAGCCCGAAAACGAGCTTGCACAGGACTTCAAGCACCTGTGAAACAGAGGTGGGCAGCATGTCGGAAAGGCCCTGAGTATAACCTCTGTAGGACGACATGAGGCACACGAGCACGACCGCGGGGCCGAGCACGAGAATGCTCTGCGAAGCCTCCGGGTCATCCATCATAACAGCGAGCTTAGTGGGAAATAGAACCATAATAAGCGTCCCCACCATGCCAAAGACGAGGAAAGTTACTCTTGCGACATTAAAGGTGCGCTTGACCTGATTCATTTTTCCGAGGGCGTTCGAGGCGCTTATCATTCTTGAAAGCGCCACGGGAAGCCCCGCCGTGGAAAGCGTGAGCAGCAACGAATAGATGTTGTACGCAACGGCAAAATGCGCCGTTCCCTCATCTCCGAGGATGTTTCCGAGCGGTATTTTATAAAGCGCGCCGAGAATTTTAACGATAAATACGGCGGCGGCAAGGAGCGCTGCCCCCTGCACAAAGCTTTGTTTTTTCTGTTCTGACATATAACGGTTCCCTTTCCTGCCGGAAGCTGCATTTATGCGGTTAAAAGCTCATGAATTTCCTGAAATTATCGGCAAATATAGCCTTGCAGTCCTCATACGGAAGCTTTAGGCTCATAAAGCGTGCGAGCGCTTCTCCATAATTCCAGAGGGGGTAATCCGTCCCGAAAAAGCAGTTTTCTACACCCATGTGATATATCTGGCGGCGCGTCCGCTCAATGCTCGCAACGGGCATCGTGCTCGATACATCATATTTTATGCCCGGCTTTTTTAAATAATCCCATGCTTCGTCCCATTTTCTGAAGCCGCCGAGGTGCGCCGCGATAATACGCAGCTTCGGAAAATCGTCCGCCACCTTCGCAAGCTTTGACGGGCGGGAATAATCATATCTGTCGTCCCCCACATGAAACAGGATGGGCAGCGAGTCCCCCACCATTTCATAAAGCGCGTAAGCTTCGGGGGAGTCAATGTAAAAACGCTGGAAATCGGCATGAAGCTTAATTCCGTGAAGTCCGAGTCTCTTTATGCGTTCGATCTCATCCTCAAGCCCCGTCATGAACGGGTGCAGCGCGCCGAAGCCGTAAAACTCCTTGTGCGCGTTCTGCTGCGAGGAGATAAACGTGTTTATATGCCCCACCTGCTCCGGCGTC
>JAEEUX010000282.1 GCA_016290695.1 Oscillospiraceae bacterium | reverse complement strand
ATTTTTGAAGAGACTAAGGCCGACTTCAAGAGGCTTTTCCATGTTCCCGACGAGTACGAGGTCCTTTTCCTCGGCGGCGGCGCGACGCTCCAGTTCGCCATGACTGCCATGAACCTTATCACCCGCACCGGCAAGGCCGATTACGCCATCACCGGCAACTTCGCAAAGAAGGCCTATGAAGAAGGCAGCAAGTACGGCGAGTGCCGCATCGCCGCTTCCACGGCGGACTGCAACCACACCCGCATCCCCAAGCAGGATGAGCTGAAGATCGGCTCTGACGCTTCCTATTTCTATTATACCGCCAACAACACCATCTACGGAACCGAGTGGAACTACACTCCCGTCGTTCCCGAGAACGTCCCCATCGTATGCGACATGAGCTCCGATATTCTTTCCCGTCCCGTCGATGTTTCAAAATACGGCATCATCTTTGCGGGCGCTCAGAAGAATATGGCTCCCGCAGGCGTCACCGTCGTAATAATCCGCAAGGATCTTGCCGGAAACGCCCTCCCCTACACCCCCATCATGCTCGATTACGCCGCTATGATAAAGGGCGACAGCATGCACAATACTCCTCCCTGCTGGAACATTTATATGCTCGGCCTCGTTCTCAAGTGGCTTGAGAAGCAGGGCGGCGTTGAGGGCATGCAGGCTGTAAAGCACGGCAAGGCTCAGCTCCTTTACGATTTCATCGACAACAGCAAGCTTTATAAGTGCGCCGTTCAGCCCGATTCCCGCAGCGATATGAACGTCGTCTTCACCACCGGCGACGCTGAGCTGGATAAGAAGTTCGCCGCCGAGTCCTCCAAGGCCGGCATGTCCAACCTCAACGGCCACCGCAGCGTTGGCGGCATGAGAGCCTCCATCTACAACGCCATGCCTATTGAGGGCGTTAAGTACCTCATCGAGTTCATGAAGAAGTTTGAAACTGAAAACGGCTGATGCCTTACGAAAGGTGTAATATATAATGTTTACCGTAAAAACTTTAAATAAAATCGCCAAGGTCGGAACTGACCGTCTCGACAAGGCTTATTTCACCATTAACGACGAGGCCACGGCGCCGGACGCTATCATTGTCCGTTCCGCAAAGATGGCCGATTACCCCCTCAACGCCGAGCTTGCCTGCATCGCAAGAGCCGGCGCGGGCTACAATAACATCCCCGTAGACGTTTGTGCCGAGCACGGCATAGTCGTCTTCAACACCCCCGGCGCGAACGCCAACGGCGTCAAGGAGCTCGTTCTCTGCGCCCTCATGCTCGCCTCGCGTGATATTGTTGGCGGCATCGGCTGGGTTAAGTCCATCGCCGATCAGGGCGACGAGGTTGCCGCGCTTATCGAAAAGGGCAAAAGCAATTACGTCGGCCCCGAAATTCTCGGCAAGAAGCTCGGTCTTATCGGCCTCGGCGCAATCGGCGCTAAGGTTGCCAAGGCTGCTAATGCCCTCGGAATGACTGTTCTGGGCTACGATCCCTTCCTCTCCGATGCTTTGAAGGCGGAGCTTTCCGGTTGCGTTAAGATCGTATCCGATATGGACGAGATTTTCGCCGAATCTGATTATATCTCCCTCCATGTCCCCTGCAACGATTCCACGAAGAACACCGTCCGCGCGGAAACCATTGCGAAGATGAAGGACGGCGTCCGCATCGTAAATATCGCCCGCGGCGAACTCGTCAACGACGATGATATCATCGCAGCGCTCGCTTCCGGCAAGGTCGCCCGCTATGTTACGGACTTCCCGAACGGCAAGACCGCTTCCGCCGCAGGCGTCGTAGCAATCCCCCACCTCGGCGCTTCCACGCCCGAGAGCGAGGATAACTGCGCCGTCATGGCTGCCGACCAGATTTCCGAGTATATGCTGCGCGGCAATATCGTCAACTCCGTCAACCTCCCCTGCCTCAAGCTGGATAAGACCGGCGTTTCCCGCGCCGTCGTCATCAGAAAGGCAGACGTTGAGCTTTCCGCTCTTCTCTCCGCTGCAAGCGCAGCAGGCGCAAAGGTAACGGGCAGCGCGGATAAGACCCGCGGCAGCTTCGCCGCCGCAATCATAGACGCCGACAAGCCCCTTTCTGAGGACGTTTTCAAGGCCATTCCCGGCGTCATAAAGGTCAGAATCATCTGATATAGCTAATTGATAAATTTCAGCGCCGCAGCTAAAAGATTGCTGCGGCGCTGTGTTATTTGTAGTTTTATTTCGTTGCGAGTTAATGCCTTAGACGGATTATTTTTTCGGCGCGTCGTAAATGCTGCGTCCGTCGGAATCCTTGCTGTCATAGGTGGCGGAGAGGCAGATGGAGCAGTGGAAAATAGGTCTGTCGACTTTAATGAGGCTGAGCGGCAGATGCTTCATTCCGCCGGGAATGAAAATCATGCAGCTTTTGTCGATGCGATGCATCTCGCCGTTCATGCCGAACTCGACTATTCCGCCGAGGTCGTCGGGGTTCTCGGGATCACTTCCGAAGAAGCAAACCATCTCGTCGTTATCGTGGACATGTTCCTCAAAAAGGGGCTCGTCAAGTGCGCTGTGATACCAGGAAGCGTTCATCTGAAACGCGCCGGGAACCATGTCGCCGTCAATCCAGCGGACTCTGTTGCCGAATTTTTTATATCTCTCAAGAAATTCCGGCGAAAACTCAGGGGCGTGCAGCTCCGTGACAAAATATTTGCCGTATTCGCCCTCGTTGTTCATAACAGTTGCCATAACAGCACCAGCTTTCTATTGATTTTGTTTTTTCATTATACAGTTTTTCGCACATTCTGTCAA
>JAEEUX010000281.1 GCA_016290695.1 Oscillospiraceae bacterium | reverse complement strand
CAGGCGTTCATCATACACGGCGCGGACGCCGCCGATATACTTCGGCCTCGTTCTCGCGGCGACGACGCGGGCCTTGCCTATCGCGTTGTGGGCGAGGCGCACCGGCACGGCGACCTTTTTAAGGTGCATGCCAATGAGCGTGTCGCCTATATCGAGGCCCGCGTCGGCGCGGATTTCCTCGACCGCGACAGGGTCGGCGAAGCGCTTATACGCCGTCGTCGCGAAGGAGCCGCCCGCCTTGGGCTGGGGGACGACGTTTACTATATCGCGGCCCTGCGAGGCGGCGCGCTCGACGATGATCGCGCGGTTTAGATGCTCGCAGCACTGGGCGGCGAGACTGACCCCGTGCTTCTGCGCGGCCTCGTAAACGCCCTCGAACACCGCCTCCGCCATCGCGAGGTTCGAGTTCGAGCCGATGCGGTCGCCGCAGACCTCGGAGGAGGAGCAGCCGACGACGAGCAGCGCCCCGGGCGCAAGCTTTGCCTTTTCAATCAGTTCCTCCGCGGCTTCAAAAGCCTGCTTTTTTTCTTCTTCAAACATTGTTATTCTCCTTTCAGTTCACTGCGTCTTTTGCGCCTTACTCGGTTAACATGGCGCTCGAAGTCCCCGTTTTTCAGGAGCTCCGCTATCACGATCTGGTCCAGAACCGGTACCGTACAGGAATAAAAACCCAGTTTTGCGCGAAAATCCTCCGCCATGCTCCGCGGCAGCAGCATATAGCCGACGCGGAGGGAGGGCGCGATCGTGCGCGAAAAGGTGTTTATATAAATGACGTCCGCGCCGCCCGCCATCGAGAAAAGCGGCTCCTCCGCCTTGTGCGAAACGGTCAGCTCCGAGTCGAAATTATCCTCGATGATGACGCCGCCGCGCTCACGCGCCCAGCGCAGATATTCGTGTTTTTTGGAAATATCTGCCGTAATGCCGCTCGGATAGCTGTTAAACGGCGTAAGGTGCAGCACGCCCGCGCGGCTCGCGGCGAGGGCGGAGGAAGCGATACCGTCGCGCGCCATTGGCAAAAGCTCGCAGACGATTCCGTGAGCCTCATAAACGCGTCGAATTTTGTCGTAGGACGGGTCCTCCAGCGCAAAAACGCGCCCCGCGCCGAGATATTGCGCGACGAGGCCGTAAAGATACTCCGCGCCGGAGCCGATAATCACCTCGTCCGGCGCGACGGAAATGCCCCGGCTGCGCGAAAGGTAGCGGCAGATCTCGTATTTCAGCTCCGGCATTCCGAAGTTCGGCGAGCGCTCGAAAAGCTGCTCCCCCCACTCCAGAAGCACCCTGCGGACGGTTTTTGAAATGACGGAAAAGGGGAAATAATCCACGCCCCGCGCCTCCCGCGCCCTGCGTTCCTGCGGCGCCGCGTCCCGTTCCGGGCGGCTGTGGAAGTCCGCGCTGCGGTAGAGGACGAAGCAGCCGCTTCGCAGCCGCGTTTCGATGTAGCCCTCCTCGCTCAGCAGCGCCAGCGCGTGCTCCACGGTGATGACGCTCAGGCCGGTTTCGAGCGCGATGCCGCGCTTCGACGGCAGCTTTTCGCCAAAGGCGTAGATCCCGGCGGTGATATCCCGCACCATGCATTTATATAGTTGTATGTAGGCCGGCTCGGCGGCGTTCATGTCAATAGTGTAGTTCATCTGGTCATATAATATTTGTCAAATGTGGTTATTTCCATATGGTCAGTTGTATTATATCCTTTAAATCACAATTTGTAAAGACAAATTGCGCGGGATTTTCCGATAATTTTAATAGGATATCCCGAGGTTTTTTGAAAAAGGAGAAATTCACATGAAAATTCAGGCATACAGTAGCCGGCGGCACGCCGCGCTCAGCATAACGATGACGGCGGTGTTCATGGCGATGAACATCGCGCTCTGCTCCTTCTCCATCCCCGTCCCGGGCGGGCACCTCTACCTCTGCGACGCGATAATCTGCCTCGCGGCACTGCTTTTGGGGCCCTTCGAGGCATTCGCGGTGGGCGGCGTCGGCGCGTTTTTGGGCGATCTCATCTTTTACCCGACGCCGATGTTCGTCTCCCTCGCCGTCCACGGGCTGCAGGCGGTGGTCATCTCTCTCATAGCGCACCACGCTTTCGGCGAGCACAAGAAGCTCGCGGCTGTGGTGGGTCTCGTAGTGGGCTCGGTCATTATGGTCGTGGGCTATTTCCTCGGCAAGACCTACGTTTACAGCACCTTTGAGTACGCTGTGATAAAGCTGCCCTACGAGATAGCGCAGGCTGGGCTCGGCGCGGTGCTCGGCATGATGCTGCGCTTCCCCCTCGGCGTCGGCAAGCTCTTTGAGCGCGCCGCCCGCGTCGATTTAGGCTGACCCCCCGCGCGCCGCGCGAAGCGCGTTTCGCTCTGCACCTCCTTTCGCTCCCCTTGGATAAGGGGAGCTGTCAGCCGCAGGCTGACTGAGAGGTCGTCAGCGCGAAGCGCGTTTCGCTCCCCTTGGATAAGGGGAGCTGTCAGCCGTAAGGCTGACTGAGAGGTCGTCAGCGCGAAGCGCCTTCGCTCCCCTCCCAGGGGAGCTGTCAGCGAAGCTGACTGAGGGGTAAACGGTTTTGCTTCAACCATAATGCTTCCGCCCTCGCGTGACCCTCCACCCCTCAGACGCCGCCGCTGCGCGCCGCCGCCAGCTCCCCTTATCCAAGGGGAGCAAAAAGGGTGCCGACCGCGCGTTAGCTTCCACCCCTCAGACTCGTCGGCTGCGCCTCCGAGCCAGCTCCCCTGAAAGGGGCGCGAACGAGGTTCCGCCCTCGCGGAA
>JAEEUX010000036.1 GCA_016290695.1 Oscillospiraceae bacterium | reverse complement strand
TGAGCAGCCACTCGCCGCGGATGACCTCCCGGGTGGCCTCCTCATTGTGATAGTAGCACTTCATCACGCCGGGGCCGGCCACGCAGAGCTCGCCCACCTGACCCTGGGCCACCTCCTCGCCGTCCTCGCCGATGATCTTCGTCTTCTAGCCGAAGCCGGGCACGCCGATGGCGCCGACCTTGTGGATGTTCTCCACACCCAGGTGAACGCAGCCGGGGCCGATGGACTCGGAGAGGCCGTAGTTGGTGTCGTAGAGGTGATCGGGGAAGACGGCCTTCCAGCGTCGGATAAGGCTGGGAGGCACCGGCTGCGCGCCGATATGCATGAGCCGCCACTGGTCGAGCTTATAATCGGAAAGCTTCAGCTCGCCGCGGTCAAGTGCGCCGAGGATATCCTGCGCCCAGGGCACGAGCAGCCAGACAATGGTGCATTTTTCCGCGGAAACGGCGTTGAGGATGACCTCCGGCGTAGTCCCCTTGAGGAGGACGGCCTTGCCGCCGACGAGGAAGGAGCCCATCCAGTGCATCTTCGCGCCGGTATGGTAAAGCGGCGGGATGCAGAGGAAAACATCGTCCTTCGTCTGGCCGTGGTGCTTCTGTTCCACGCGCGCGGCATGCATGAGCGAGCGGTGCTTATGTAAAATCGCCTTCGGGAAGCCGGTGGTACCCGAGGAATAGTAGATAACGGCGTCGTCCTCGTCCGTGAGGGGCACTGTCTCGAAGCTGGAGCAGCAGTTAGCCGTGAGGACATTATAGCTCTCGGCAAAGCTCGGGCAGTTATCGCCCACGAAGAAGAGCAGTCGGTTATGGGAAAGCCTGTCGGCAATGGCCTCGATTCTGCCGATAAATTCCGGCCCGAAAACGAGCACGGAGGTATCGGAAAGGCCGACGCAGTATTCGATCTCGCTCGAATCGTAGCGGAAGTTCAGCGGAACGGCTATTGCGCCCGTCTTGAGTATGCCGAAGTAAATGGGCAGCCACTCAAGGCAGTTCATGAGCAGTATGGCGACCTTGTCGCCCTTTTTTATTCCGCGGCTCTTGAGAAGGTTCGCGAAGCGGTTTGCCTTCTCGTCGAAGACGTTCCACGTTATCTCGCGCCTGTGGTAGGGCGAGGGCGTGGGCTGCATAAGGTCGTAATCGCGCCATGTGACGCGCTGGGTCTCTTTAAGCTCGGGGTTAATCTCCACGAGGCATACATCGTCGCCGTAAAGGCGCTTGTTCTGCTCGAGGATATCGGTAATAGGCATCTCGGATAATTCCTCACTTTATCAATTTTGTGCGATAAAGTAAGTATAAGCCCGTTGCGGGCGAAAGTCAATATCTAAGTAAATATATAAGTAAATGACTGAAGAATTATGCCGCGCCGCAGGATGCGGCGAACCCTTATCCGAGGGCAGCGAAACCCCGCGGTCCACAACCCCACGCGAAACAAGCAGTCCGGGATGGCTCAGACCATCCCGGACTGCATTATTTACAATGATTACACAATTTGCGCCTTAAATCACACCATAAGCTCGCTGACAAGCTCGGCGTATTCCGCCGGGTCGTCAATGGACGCGCCGGAAAGGAGCAGGGACTGGAAATACAGGAGCTTGGCGTACTTCTTCGCCTTCTCCTTATCGGCCCCGTAAGCCGCGCTCAGCGCCGCAAAAACGGGATGCGCGCCGTTTAATTCGAGCACGCGCTCGGCCTTCACCTTTTCGCCGGAGCCGGGGACGGTGCTGAAATAGCGCTCCATTTCGAGGCTGATAGCGCCCTGAGTGCCGAGGCAGACGGGGGAAGACTTCAGCTTGTGCGAAAGCTTTACCGCCGCGACGGCGCCGCCGAGGCTGTCCTTCACGAAATCGAGAAGCTCCTTGTTTTCCGCTTCCTTCTTCTCGGTCTCCTCCTTGTCCTCGCCGCTCTCGATGCCGAGATCCTCGGAATTTACGCTCTTGAGCTGCTTGCCCTCGTACTCGCCGAGCATATTCATCACGAATTCGTCCGCGTCCTCGGTGAGGTAAAGTATGCCGTAGCCCTTATCGCGGATGGGCTCGGCCTGCGGGAGCTTGTCGAGCTTCGTTATGCTGTCGCCGCAGGCGTAGTAGATGAATTTCTGCTCCTCCGGCATTGTCTTAACGTAATCGGCCAGCGAAACGGGCTTGCCCTCCTTGGAGGAATAGAACATGAGCAGATCCTTCAAAAGCTCGCGGCGGACGCCGTAATCTGCCAGCAGGCCGTACTTGAGCTGGAGGCCGAAGCTCTTATAAAACTCCGCGTAAGTTTCCGGCTCGTCGTCCATGAGCTTTTTAAGCTCGCTCTTGACGCGCTTTTCGATGTTCGTCTCGATGGTCTTGAGCTGGCGGTCATGCTGGAGCATTTCGCGCGAGATGTTCAGCGAAAGGTCCTGCGAATCGACGACGCCGCGCACGAAGCGGAAGCATTCCGGCAGCAGATCCTTGCACATATCCATTATCATTACGCCGTTGGCGTAAAGCTGGAGCCCCGCCTCGTAGTCGCGGGAATAATAGTTGAACGGAGCCTTCTTCGGGATGAAAAGCAGCGCCTTGTAGGAAACCGCGCCCTCCGCGTTTATGCGGATGAGCTTGACGGGGTCCTCCGTGTCGTAATACTTTTCCTTGTAGAAATTGATGCAGTCCTCGTCCGAGGCCTCGGCCTTGGAGCGCTGCCAGATGGGAACCATGCTGTTTACCGTTTCTTCCTCGGTGTAGCTCTCCCACTTGGTCTTCTTTTTGCCGTTTTCGTCCACCTCGTCCGTCTCGACGCTGCGGCTCTTGGTGATGTTCATGCGGATGGGGTAGCGCACATAGTCGCTGTATTTCTTCACGAGGCCGCGCAGACGGTAAGTGTCGAGGAACTCGCTGTAATTTTCGTCCTCCGTGTCCTTTTTGACGAAAATCGTTATCTTCGTGCCGACATCCTGCTTATCGCAGGGGGTAATTGTGTAGCCGTCCTCGCCGTCAGACTCCCATGCATTAGCCTCGTCCGAGCCGAAGGCACGGGACTCGACGCGCACGCGGTCGGCTATCATGAAGGCGGAATAGAAGCCGACGCCGAACTGACCGATGATGTCGATGCCGCTCTCCTCCTTCTTGTCGGCCTCCATCTCCTGCTTGAAGCGCAGGGAGCCGGAGGAGGCGATGACGCCGAGGTTCTTTTCCAGCTCCTCCGCCGTCATGCCGATGCCGTTATCCTCGACGGTGATGGTGCGCTCGGCCTCGTCCGCCGTGACCTTTATAAAGAAGTCGCCGCGGCTCATGCCGACGGACTCGTCCGTAAGCGCCTTGTAGCAGAGCTTGTCGATAGCGTCGCTGGCGTTGGAGATAAGCTCGCGGAGGAATATTTCCTTATGCGTATATATAGAGTTTATCATAAGCCCCAGCAGGCGCTTGGACTCGGCCTTAAACTGTTTTTTTGCCATTGTGACCATTTCCTTTCGTTTATGAAAGGGGCGGGGACGCGCGGATTAGCACTCTCGCCCTTTGATTGCTAAAACTGATTATAGCACATAATTTTCCTTTTGCAATACGGCAATCGGAAATTTTTTGTGAACGAGCGCGCAGGCGGCGCGCCGCCTGCAGGCACTGCGATTTATAATGCAGGTCTTAAATTATGTAAAATAACTGTTGACATTTAAGCGATTTATATTATACTTATTATGATACGCCGCTTGCTGCGGCGTCGTTCTTCCCCAAATACTAAAGCGGTTTATTATAATTCGCTTAACACATTGCTTTTCGGGGTTTTGAATTTGTATAAAATATGCGTATGCATTTTTTCATATGCGGATTAGGAGGTAACTTATGGTCAAACGGTTGGCCGGCAGCGTGCGCGAATACACTAAATACGCGCTCCTGTCGCCTGTATGTGTTGCCGGAGAGGTTTTGCTGGAGGTTTTGATCCCCTACATAATGTCCCGGCTGATTGACGAGGGCATCGACCCCGGCAATATGGCGATGATATGGAAATACGGCCTGCTCATCGTCCTGTGCGCGCTCGTCTCCCTCGCCTTCGGCGCGGGCTGCGGAGTTTTCAGCTCCTACGCAAGCGTCGGCTTCGCGAAAAACCTCAGGCACGACATGTTCCACAAGGTGCAGAAATTCTCATTTTCGAGCATCGACAAATTCAGCACCGCGAGCATCGTCACGCGCCTCACGACGGACGTTTCAAACGTGCAGATGGCGTTCACGACCATCATCCGCGTTTTCGTCCGCTGCCCCATTATGATGATTTTCGCGCTCGTCGTATGCTTCCGCATCAACGCGAAGATCACGTGGATCTTCCTCGGCGCGATACCTGTTCTCGCGATAGGAATTTACTTTATGATGACGCGCGCCCATCCTTACTTTGAGCGCGTTTTCCAGCGCTACGACCACTTAAACGAGGTCGTTCAGGAGAACCTGCGCGGCATCCGCGTCGTCAAAGCCTTTGTCCGCGAGGATCATGAGCGCGAGAAGTTCAACGAGTCCTCCCGCATGATTTATCATGAGTTCGTCATGGCGGAGAAGATCCTCTCCTTCAACCGCCCGCTCATGCAGTTTTGCATGTACGCCTGCCAGCTCCTCGTTTACTGGTTCGGCGCGAAGATGATAGTTTCCAGCCACGGGACGACGCTTTCCGTCGGCACCCTCACGAGCTTCATGAGCTACGCGACGCTCATTCTCATGAGCCTCATGATGTTTTCCCAGGTCATAACGATGATCGTCCTTTCTTACGCCGACATGAAGCGTATCGACGAGATACTCACCGAGGAAAGCGACATCAAGGAGCCGGAAAACCCCGTAACCGAGCTGCGCGACGGCTCCATCAGCTTCAAAAACGTGAACTTCGGCTACGGCCGCTCCGGCGACTCGCGCCTGTGTCTGGCGGACATTAACCTCGATATCGCCCCGGGCGAGACCGTCGGCATCATCGGCGGCACGGGCTCGTCCAAATCCAGCCTCGTTCAGCTCATTCCGCGCCTTTACGACGTTACGAGCGGCTCCGTCGAGGTCGGCGGGGTGGACGTCCGGAATTACGACCTGCGCACCCTGCGCGACGGCGTCGCGATGGTTCTGCAGAAGAACGTCCTCTTCTCCGGAACGCTCAGGGAGAACCTTCTCTGGGGCAAGGAGGACGCGACGGACGACGAGCTTATCCACGCCTGCAAGCTCGCCGAGGCGCACGGCTTCATAAGCGAAATGCCGGATGGCTACGATACCTATATCGAGCAGGGCGGCTCCAACGTCTCCGGCGGGCAGAAGCAGCGCATCTGCATAGCCCGCGCCATCCTGAAGCAGCCGAAGATCCTCATCCTCGACGACTCGACCAGCGCCGTCGATACCGGGACGGACGCGCGCATCCGCCGCGCCTTCCGCGAGGAAATACCCAACACCACGAAAATCATCATCGCCCAGCGCATCTCCTCCGTTCAGGACGCGGATAAGATAATCGTCCTCGAAAACGGCCGCATAGACGGCATAGGAACGCATGAGGAGCTTCTTGCGGGCAACGAAATTTACCGCGAGGTCTATGTATCTCAGCAGAAGGGAGGCGGAGATTTCGATGGCGAACAGGAATGATATTAATAAGCCGGAAGCTGCGGAGGAGCTTAACAACAAGCCCGAGGCCGCCCAGCCGGAAGCCCCCTTCAAGGATAACGGCGAACCCAACAATTTCCGCGATTTCGGAATTTCCATGCCTCAGGGCAAGAGCGCGGCGAGCAAGCGCCTGCGCGTGAACCCCTCGCTCAGAAGCGGCGGCCCCGGCCCGAGAGGGCGCGGCGCAAAGGTTCAGATAACGGCGGAATCGCTGAATACGCTCAAGCGCCTCATCTGGGGCTACGTCATCAAGCCGCACAAGGCGCGCTGCATCGGAATAGTCGTCTGCATCCTGCTTTCGGCGGTTTCCTCGGCGGCCAGCGGCATCTTCCTCGGCATACTCATTGACAGTTACATCAAGCCCCTGCTCAGCACCGCTTCGCCCGATTTCTCGGGCCTTGCCGGCGCGATATTCACCGTCGCGCTTATATTCGCGGCGGGTGTTCTCACCAACTGGCTCCAGCAATGGCTCATGATCGCGCTCGGCCAGGGCGTTTTGAAGGGCATACGCGACAGTATGTTTGACCATATGCAGACCCTGCCCATCAAATATTTCGACACGAACACCTACGGCAAGGTAATGAGCACCTACACGAACGATACCGACACGCTGCGCCAGCTCATTACGATGACGCTCCCGCAGGCGATAGCCTCGCTGATGACGGTCGTCGTCGTGTTCATCTCGATGGTCAGCGTGAGCTGGCTGCTCACGATAGTCGTTCTGCTCTTCGTGGCGCTCATGCTTTTCATCACGGGCAAAATCGGCGGCCTCTCGTCGAAATTCTTCGTTAAGCAGCAGTATTCCCTCGCCGTAGTTAACGGCTACATCGAGGAAATGATAAACGGACAGAAGGTCGTAAAGGTCTTCTGCCACGAGGATATCGCCAAGGAAGAATTTGACGAATGCAACGAGGAGCTTTGCGACAACGCGACGCACGCGAGCGTCCTGTCCACGGTTCTCATGCCCATCATGGGCAACCTCGGCAACCTCCAGTATGCCGTCGTCGCCATAGCGGGCGGCGCCTTCGCCGTCGCGGGCTTCGCTATCTCGCTCGGCAACATCGCCTCCTTCCTCCAGCTTTCGAGGAACTTCATGATGCCCATTACGCAGATCTCCGAGCAGTTCAACTCCATCGTCATGGCAATGGCGGGCGCGGGCAGAATCTTCAAGCTGCTCGACCAGGAGCCGGAGACCGACGAGGGCACGGTTACGCTCGTGAACGCGAAGATAGACCCCAACGGCGTTATCACCGAGTCTGCCGAGTCCACGAACATCTGGGCCTGGAAGCGCCCGGACGGCAAGGGCGGCTTCGAGTATACGCGCCTTTCCGGCGAGGTCGTCCTCAAGGACGTCGAATTCGGCTATACGCCGGAAAAGACCGTCCTGCACGATGTGGACGTTTTCGCCCACAAGGGGCAGAAGGTCGCCTTTGTCGGCGCAACGGGCGCGGGCAAGACCACGATCACGAACCTTATAAACCGCTTCTACGACATTAACCACGGCAGCATCACCTACGACGGCATCCCCATCACGGATATCAGGAAGGACGATCTTCGCCGATCGCTCGGCATGGTTTTGCAGGACGTAAACCTCTTCACCGGCACCGTGCGCGACAATATCCGCTACGGCAAGCTCGACGCGACGGACGAGGAAATCGTCGCGGCTGCGAAGCTTGCTAACGCCGACGGCTTCATCTCCATGCTCCCGAAGGGCTACGACACCGTCCTTTCCGGCGATGGTTCCGGCCTCAGCCAGGGTCAGCGCCAGCTTATAGCCATAGCGCGCTGCGCCGTAGCTAACCCCCCGGTAATGATACTCGACGAGGCGACGAGCTCTATAGATACGCGCACCGAGGCTCTCGTCCAGCGCGGCATGGACAGTCTCATGCAGGGCAGAACCACCTTCGTCATCGCCCACCGCCTCTCCACCGTACAGAATTCGGACGTTATCATGGTTCTCGAAAACGGGCGTATCATCGAGCGCGGCGACCACGACACCCTAATTTCCGAAAAAGGCAAATATTACCAGCTATATACCGGCAATTTTGAGGAAACCGAAGGCTGATATCATCCGAGGAAAAGGACATTTCATGATCGCAAAACGCCGTGCGGAGTTTTTGAAACTTCGTGCGGCGTTTTTGATGCTAATTGTGTCAAAACTGTGTGTTGTTTGGTGAAAAACACCAAATGTCGTATAGTGTATTTGTGCCGCACATAATCGTTTTTCGGACTAAGTTGTTATTTTTTACATTTCAGACCTTATTTTTTAGTAAGATATGTAGTATTTGCGAAAGATGGTTAAAATTTCTTGCACTTTCTGATTTTTTATGTTATTATCTGCGTGTAAACGCTATGAAAGAAGGCTGTCAAATGGTAGAACTGTCAAAAGAAGAGAAGAAGCGCCTTTGCGAAGAATTTACGGCGTACCTTCCGAAAATTCGCAAGCTCCTCAACCTCACTCAGGCTGAGCTTGGAAATATGACCGGCCTTTCCCGCGTCACCATTTCTCAGATTGAGGGAGGTAAGGTCAGACTTACATGGTTGCACCTCAACGCTATCATGTTTATCTGCGTTTCCAACCTTCGCACCAAGGAGTTCCTGTTTGCCAACAATCTGCTGGACACGAGATTTTTGCAGTTTGTTCAGGGCAAGGACGAGAACATCCCCCCTGAGATTAACGTCGTTGTGCGCGACGAGCTTCTCAATGCCCACAGATAAGTCAGGTAAAGAAGTCTCCGGCAGAGCGTCCCTTTTGGGACGCTCTTTTATTTTTGCTCCTGCGGCATGCAATGTGGACGCGGCAGAGCATAATAAATATATATGAGAAGTCCGGCGAAGCATCCCGTAAAGCCTTGCGCATATATTTTCATAGTTGTACTGAATATTAGTATAAAAATACTGAGAATTCACAAAGAGTTCACTGTGTTTTTGCCCTTGCAATAATGTACCGCAGGCGCCATTTGCTCCCCTTGGATAAGGGGAGCTGTCGCCGCGGGCGACTGAGAGGTCGAGGGCAGCGTACAGTATGCACTAACATGGTTAGTCAGCAAAAAACCGTTTTGTAGGGGTCGGACACTGGACGTCCCGTAGGCGCAAAGCTCCATTCGCTCCCCTGCAAGGGGAGCGAAAAGGGGTGCCAACCGTACATTACCTTCCACCTCTCAGACGTCGCCGCTGCGCGCCGCCGCCAGCTCCCCTTATCCAAGGGGAGCGAAAAAATACGCTCTGCGCCGCGGCACAAAGCGTATTTTTCACGATATTCATTCCTGTGCAGACGCTATGACGACAAAATTTACAGCGCCTCAAGAGCGTCGCCGAGAGAACGCATTTCGGGGAGGTCGATCTGCTCAATCTTACCCTCGTCGCAGGCCTTGGCGAGGTCGGGGATGATGGGGAGCTTCGCGAGAACCTTGAGACCCTGCGCGGCGGCAACGGCATCGATGTTGCTCTCGCCGTATATCTTATGCTCCTTGCCGCAGTCCGGGCAGCGGAAGTAGCTCATGTTCTCCACAATGCCGAGGACGGGCACATTCATCATGTTCGCCATATTCACAGCCTTGGAGACTATCATGGACACGAGGTCCTGCGGCGAGGTGACGACTATGATGCCGTCCACGGGCAGAGACTGGAAGATGGTGAGCGGAACATCGCCCGTTCCGGGAGGCATATCAACGAACATATAATCTACGTCGCCCCAGCAAACATCGGACCAGAACTGCTTGACGGTGTTGGAGATGATACTGCCGCGCCATACGACGGGCTGGGTCTCGTCGTCAAGGAAAAGGTTTACGGAAATGAGCTTCACGCCGCCCTTGGACTCTGCGGGAACGATTCCGAAGGCGTTGGCCAGCGCACGCTCATGTATGCCGAAGCACATGGGGATGGAGGGGCCGGTCATGTCCGCGTCGAGGATGGCAACGGAATTGCCGCGTCGGTTCATCATCGCGGCGGAAAGGGAGGTCACGAGGCTCTTGCCCACGCCGCCCTTGCCGGAAACGACGCCGATTACCTTCTTAATCTTGCTTTGCGCGTTTGTGGGGACGCGGAAATCCGCAGCACCGCCGCAGGAGCCGCCGCAGGAATCGCAGCTTCCGCCGCAGGAATCGCAGCCGCCCTCACAGCCGCCTTCGCAGCCGGTATTCTCAGTATATTCTTCAGACATTATTATCCTCCTAACACTACGGCACAAGGCAAAGCCCTGTGCCGTAACAGATATAGTATTCTCAGCCGAGACGGGCTTCTATGCAGGCAACGACGTCGCCCACGGTTTTAAGCTCTGCAATGCTATCGTCGTCGATCATGATGCCGAACTCGTCCTCAACGGACATAAGCATTTCGACAACGTCGAGAGAGTCGGCGCCGAGATCGCTGACGATATCGGTGTTTTCGCTGATTTGGTCGGTATCAATGCCGAACTGGTTGGACAGTATCGCCTGGATTTTTTCAAAAACCACGGAAAAGACTCCTTTCGCGGTAAGCTCAGCGCTTTCTTCCGTCCTCGCGGCGGTTATCGGAGCCAAAGGCGACGACAATGCGGCGGTTCGGCTCAGTGCCTGTGGAGAAGGTGGTGACGCCTTCATAATCCTGAAGCGCGGTATGGATAACGTGACGCTCGTAGGAGTTCATGGGCTCAAGCGTCATGTTCTTGCGGTATTTAAGGACCTTCGCAGCGACCTTTTCCGCCAGATGCTGGAGGGATTCCTCGCGCTTTGCGCGGTAATTCTCCGCGTCGATATTGATATGTACTCTCGTATCGGAGTCGCGGTTCACAGCGTAATTCGAGATGTGCTGGAGGGCGTCGAGCGTTTCACCGCGGCGGCCTATGAGGGCGCCGAGCTTGTTGCCGGTGAGGTTTACATAAATCGTGTCCTCGTCCCTTTTCTCAAGCACGGGGACGGCGTCGGAGCCCATCTTTTCAAGGAGACCCTTGATAAAGTCCTCCGCCTTTTTCATAATATCTTCGGGTGCGTCGTAGCTCACGCGGAGCTTCGCGGGAGAGGCGCCTATGCCGAGGAAGCCGGATTTGGCGCGCTCTATAACTTCGACGGTAACATCCTCACGGGCGCAGTTTAATTCGGCAAGCGCGGCCTGAAGAGCTTCCTCTTCGGTCTTGCCGCTTGTCTCAATAACCTTGATCATAAGGCATCCTCCTTAATTATTTTCGCTCTCCTGAGCCGCCGCTTCTCCGGCGGACTCCGAGGGCTGCGCTTCGGGCGAAACGCTTTCCTCCGCGGCGCCGGCAGTCTCCTCAGAGGGAGCCTCGGCGGCTTCGGCGGGAGCGAGGTTCTCCCCCGTTTCGGGAAGCATTACAGGAGCTTCGGTCTCCGTTTCCTCAACAGAAAGAACTTCCTCATTGTTTTCGGAGACGGTTTCCGGCTCGTCGGGGACATAATTCTTGCTGAATCTGTCCGGCTTATAGTTTCTGCCGCGGGCATAGGGACGGTCACCGACCGCGGAAGGATTGACAGCCTCGGATTTTTTGCTCTTTCCGGTGCTTTCCTCCCACTTCTGCTCACGTTCGGCAGATTTCTGCTTTTCTTTCTGGCTTATTTTGCGCCTGCTGGTGTTGGGATTAACGATGGTCGCGCCCTCTGCGCGAAGCTTCTCGGTTTCAAGGCGCTTTGCGGCGCGTTCCGCCTCGATAGCAGCCTCTTTTTCACGGCGGACAGCGTCCTCCGCGTCGAGAATTTTCTTATAGTGCCTTGTGAGGACGGCGTCCTGAATGATTGTGAAGAAGGAGGAAGCTATCCAGTAAAGGCCGAGAGCACCGGGCATGATGAAGCCGATCCAGATGGAAACGAGCGGCATCATGAGCGTCATGCCCTTGAGACCGGACTGCTCGGTGGAGTTCCCGCTCATTTTATTGCTTATAAGCACGGAGACGTAAGACAGCGCTGCGGAAATAAGCGGGATAAGGAACAGCGCGATCTGCGACCACATGGAGCCGTTTGCAGCGGAAAACTCCCAAAATCTCCAGCTCGGCACGGCGCCGAGGTCTACGCCAAGGAAGGAATAATCGAGGGTTTGCAGCTTATCCACGCCGAGAGCGGCAAAATCGCTGAAGTGCGAGGTAATGAACTGGGACTGGAAGATTTCCGCATAGCCGGACTGTGCTCCGGCAGCCGCCTCAAAGCCGAGCTTTTCGAGCAGCACGGTAATCGCGGAATAGCCCTCCTCGCTTACGCCCATCATGATAGTGATGGGGAAGCGAATGGCGTAGTAAAGCGCAATCAGAATGGGGAACGGAATAAGCGACCAGATGCAGCCGCCCATAGGGTTGACGCCCTCTTCTTTATAAAGCTTTGCGACTTCCTCCTGATATTTCTGCTTGTTGCCCTCATACTTCTTCTCAAGCTCCTTGAGCTTGGGCTGGAAGCGGGACATGCTCATCATTCCCTTTTTGCTCTTCATGCTGAAGGGCAGGAGAATGAGACGGACGAGAAGCGCAAAAAGGATAAGCGCAAGGCCGTAGTTGCCTACGGTGTTATAAAGGAAGAGCATCAGCCAACCGAAAGGTTTTGCGATAGTTGACATTATTTAATTCTCCAATCAGGCCGCGCCGCAGAAATAAATCAGGGCACGGGATCATAGCCTCCCTTATGGAAAGGGTGGCAGCGCAAAAGTCTTTTCAGAGCGAGCCAAAAGCCCTTCATTGCGCCGTATTTCTCCACCGCCTCAAGCGCGTACTGCGAACAGGTCGGCACATAGCGGCAGCAGGGCTGGCGCAGGGGGCTTATATTCTTGCGGTAAAAACGGATAAGGAACAGAAGAAGCTTTTTCATTTCTGAGCCTCCCCATCGGGGCTTTTCAGGACGCCGAGCCTTGCGGCGGCATGATAAAAAGCCTCGTCGAGCTCCTGATAGCTTGCTCCGACGGCTCTTGTCCTCGCCACGGCGACGATGTCCCATCCGGAGGAAAACCGCCCTTCGCCGAGGCGGTATATTTCTCTAAGGCGGCGGCGGACGCGGTTACGCTGAACGGCGTGGCCGATTTTAGCGCCGACGGTTATGCCGAAGCGGTTAAGCTTCATGCCGTTTCTGCGGCAATAGAGAACCACAAGGGGCGTGGCGAGGCTTTTTCCCCTTGAATATACCCTGCGGAATTCGCTGTTTTGGTTAAGGGACACGGTGAATTTCATAAGTCTCAGTAAGTGAGGGACTTGCGGCCCTTGGCTCTGCGTCTTGCGAGCACCTTTCTGCCGTTTCTGGTGGACATTCTCTTGCGGAAGCCGTGCTCCTTGGAGCGATGAAGCTTCTTGGGCTGATAAGTTCTGAGCATAGCGGGGTGACACCTCCTGAAAATTTAAATACTCAACATTCCCCGGCTTGCGCCGGGAAAAGCAGTTGACAAATTAAAGGAACGCGCAGCATAAAAGCATAATACACAGTCGCGCGTCTATATATTTTACCGTAAAGGGCTTGCCCCTGTCAAGCCCCCGGACAAAAAACGGGGAGAAATCAAGAAAAATATTATAATACCGTTTTTGACGCCGCTTGTCCTCGGCCCTTCTCGCCTTCAAACGAGAGCCCAGCGCAGCGGGTCTCGTTTGAATTATTTACAAATTGAAAAACGCGTCCATTCCGGGATACTGAGCCGCGTCGAAGAGCTCTTCCTCGATGCGGAGGAGCTGGTTATACTTCGCCACGCGGTCGGTGCGATTGGGGGCGCCGGTCTTTATCTGGCCGGCGTTGAGGCCGACGACGAGGTCAGCTATCGTGGTGTCTTCGGTCTCGCCGCTTCTGTGGGAGATAACGGCGGTATAGCCCGCGCGGTTAGCCATCTGGATGGCGTCGAGGGTCTCGGTGAGGGTGCCTATCTGGTTCACCTTGATAAGAATGGCGTTGGCTACGCCGAGCTTTATGCCCTTTGCAAGGCGCTTGGTGTTGGTTACGACAGGGTCGTCCCCGACGAGCTGGACGCGGTCGCCAAGGGCTTCGGTGAGCATCTTCCAGCCCTCCCAGTCCTCCTCGGCCATGCAGTCCTCAAGGCTGATTATCGGGTACTTGTCGCAGAAGCTTACCCACATATCGACCATGTCCTTGCGGCTGAGGGTCTTGCCGCACTTGGGCAGATGGTAGCATTCGTCGTCCTTGGAGAACCAATCGGAGCAGGCGGCGTCGATAGCAAGCTTGAAGTCCTCGCCCGGCTTGTAACCGGCCTTCTCGATGGCCTTGACGAGCGCGACGAGCGCATCCTCGTCACTGGCAAGGTCGGTGGGGGCATAGCCGCCCTCATCGCCGACGCTGGAGGTTCCGAGAACCTTTGCAAGAACGTGGAAAACCTCGGAGCACATCTG
>JAEEUX010000035.1 GCA_016290695.1 Oscillospiraceae bacterium | reverse complement strand
TTCGCAGAAGTTTTGCCGGAGCAGATTTTCGGCAAAACGAGGAAAGCGGCGCTGCGGAATACTTTGTGTATTTCCAAGCCGTTTGACGAAGTGTTGGCGGAAATCTGCCAGTCAAAACCGCGTTCTAATTGGCGCCGTCAGGCTTACTTTGACAACGCTGAAAGAGGTGCATCAAGTGGACAGTATGTCTGGAAATAACTATGTGGAGCTCGGCGGAATAATTGCGGAGGCGCCGGAATTTTCGCATTACAGCCGCGAAAAAAGCTTCTACACCTTCCCCATCGAGGTCGCGCGGCTATCCGGCGCGGTTGACCGCGTGAACGTGACCGTGCCGGAGTCGCTGCTGCCCACAGCCGCGGCGCTCAGCGGCAAAACGGCGGCGCTCAGCGGCGAAATCCGTTCCTACAATAACAAAAGCGGCACGGGCAGCCGCCTGCTTATAAGCGTCTTTGCGCGCGAGCTGAAAGAGGGGAACGAGGCGAAGAACCATGTTCTTCTGCGCGGCACGGTATGCAAGGCGCCGAACTACCGCCGCACGCCCATGGGCCGCGAAATATGCGACGTAATGCTCGCGGTGAACCGCCCTTACGGGCGCTCGGACTACCTGCCCTGCATAATGTGGGGGCAGAACGCACAGGCGGCGGCTTTCTGGCGCGTCGGGCAGCGCATAGCTCTGAACGGCAGGCTGCAAAGCCGGAAATACATAAAAACGGAGCGCGGCGAAAGCGTTGAAAAAACCGCCTTCGAGGTCTCGGTTTTCGATTGCGTCGAGATATGAAAAATATGAAAATAGGAGCCGCAACCTATCTGGCTGCGGCTCCTATTATGTTTATCAGGGTTTTAGCTGCTTATCAGCAGTCCTCTTCTCTCTTCTTGCGGCTTGTGAGAGCGATGGCAACGAGGCCGCACGCAGAAACAAGCATTACGATCGCATAGATGAAGATCATGCTGGAATCGCCGGTTGCGGGAGCGTCTCCGAGGGGAACGAGGTCCTCTTCAAGCTCTTCCTCTTCGACGGAGGGAGCGGCTGCGAGGGGAACTTCATCCTCGGGAAGCTCTTCCTCGGGAAGCTCTGCGAGAGGTACTTCATCCTCGGGAAGCTCTTCCTCTACCTCTGCGGGAGTCTGAGGAACGGTGGGATATACGGTGGGATAATTCGGAGTCGGGTTTACGGGAGTCGGGTTATTGTTGTTAACAACATTCCAGCCCGCGAAGAGCTCGGTATCGGCGGTAACGCCGTCCTCGAAGCTGTAAGCCTTGGTGAGGTCGCTGTCAGAGAACCAGCCGTTGAAGCTGTAGCCGTCACGGGTGGGATCCGCGGGCTTAACTGCCTTCTCGCTTTCCTTAACGCTCTGAGACTCGACCTCGGTGCCGCCGTTGGAGTTGAACTTTACTTCATACTCGTTGCGGACATACTGGAGGGTGATGTCGTTGACGCCGGAACCAAGAGCTACGTTGACGTCCTGGTTGGGAGCAAGCTTGTAGGTATTGCCGTTGTAGCTGAGCACGGGCTCTACGGTGACGGTCTCGCCGATGTTGCCGTTAACGGTCGTGGTCTGATTGCCCTCAGCGGTCTTCTTATCGCCCTTTACTACATAGTACTCATGAGTAATGGTGCCGGGGGTAGCTGCGATGGTCTCGGGAACGACACGGTTGTAATCAACGTCGAATACGTTCTGATAATTTACGTCGCCGTTGAGGGTGAAGCTGAGGGTCTCGCTGGTGCACTCATATTCAACGCCGTCAAGCTCGGTCATGGGATCAACCTCGAAGCTGTCGCCTGCGGAGAGGGTCGCGAGATAATCGCGGTCGTCAACAATGGTCTTAACGAGCTTCTGCTCGCCGGTGATAACGCCGGTGGTGTAATAATTGTGGTTTACTACGACGTTCTTAGCCTGAGTGCTGTACTCGCGGACGTAGGTGGCGGTGAATACGTTTACGGGGTCAGAGAAATACTCGGGAGCGCCGGAAACATAAACCGCGTTGGCTGCGAGGGTAAGGCTTTCGGGATCGACGCTTACGAAGCTGTACTCAAGGTCGTTGTGAACGGGCTTCTTGAGGTCGTCGGTGAAGGCGTAGTTTGCGTCGACCCAGATGCCGTTGGTGATGTGTCCGGCGTCGCTTCTGATAGTCTCGATCTCAACATACTCAGGATCGCCGTCGCCGGAAGTGGCATTCTTGAAGGTGTCGCGCTTCGTGTAAACATGCTTGATGTTTACTTCGGTGTCCTGGCGGGTATCAAGCTGCTGTCTGTAGGTAACTACGATGGTGTTTGCGTCTTGGTCGAGGACAGGAGCATATGCGGTAACGCCTTCTTCAAAGATGCTTTGACCGTTAAAGGTGATATTGGTGAAGGTGAAGCCTTCGCTCTCAGCGACGTTAACTGCAACGGTCCTGGTAGCAAAGCTCTCTACCTCATCACCGTACACGGGGCGGGAATTAGCAAGATAAACTTCACCGTTTACCTTGTAGTCATAGGTTTCGTAAATGTAGTCGACGGTGTAGGTCGCGCTCTTGCTGTTATCGTGAGTACGCTTATAGAAGTACTCGACAGTGGTGGCGGTATCAGCGACAGTGACGTCAACCTCAGCAGCGTTTTCCTGCTCGACGCCGTTCACAAGTACCTTAACGAGCTCATAGCCGCCGTTGGAATTGGAGGTAGCGGTTACGCTCTGGCCAACATACTTATCGTTGATGATGCAGTCTTCGACGGGGCTGCTTTCCTCAAGGCTCTCAGTGCCGTCTATGGCAATGGTGATATCCTTGTAGTTATACTTTACGGTAACGATACCCTTGGAAAGAGGAACGCTCTTGCCGTATTTATAGGTGAAGGACCAATTGTTTTCGCCAATCTGCTGATTGTAAGCGGTGTCGCTTATATCCTGGTCGTATTCATCGGTAGCGCCGGAGGCTGCGGTGATGTACTGGCCTGCATAAATGCTGTTTGCATAATCTCCGGTATTCTCGACGGCGGCAGTGTAGCTGCCCTCGGCGGTAAGATCCTCAACGAGTGCCCAGTCGCCGTATACAGGCTCGTTATTTTCGTTGATGCTCATGTATCTTACATAATACTCATAGGTAACGGAGGGGGTCAGCGCGATAAGGTTATTATCGTCGCGGATATAATCAAGCGCGAAGTTGTTGCCTGCATCCTGGAGAACCTTGCTGAGCTCGGTATCCGCAGGATCGAGGCTGTACTCATTGTTGTTATGGGTGGTAACCGTAGTAAGGCTTACGGTGTCGCCAACTTTGCCAGGAACGGGATTGGTGGTTTCCGTGCCTTCGTCAATCTTCCTGGTTGCGATAACGCCGTTTTCGTTTACAGAGGTAAAGTTAACGGCATAGCTGTGCGTCACGTCCCAATTGACATCGGTGCGGACGTCGTTGGGTTCGGTGGTGCGGTTGTAATAGAGGTTGATTTCCTCTGCGTCGCCGGCCTTGAAGCCGTCAATGCTGCCAGAGTCTTCTGCGTTGAAGTTGTAGCTGAGCTCGGTACCGTCCTCAAGAGTGAGGGTGGGGCGCTTTACGATGTTAACGGCCTCGCCAACATAGAGGACAGAAGTCTCGCCGTAGGTTACGGGAACAACAACCTGTTCGCCGTCCTGTCTGGTCACGTTCTCATAACCGACAGCTACGTTGTTGCCTTCGTCGTCCTTTTCATACTTGGTTACGACTTCTTCAACATAGTTGGTGTAGATGTGGTTTACGGTGACGGTCGCAGTTTTAGGAGTGACGGTCTTATTATAGAAAAGCTCGATTACATCGCCGTTAGCGACAGTCGTGTTGAGCTTAGCCGCGTTGCCGCTGTCGGAGGTAAAGCCTTCCTTTGCGCTCTCCTGAATGGTGAGGCTCTCGCCGACATATACGCCGGTAATGGGGTCGGTATCGGTCTCAGTAGCGGAAGAGCTTACGCGCTGACCGTTTTCAATGGTAGTGGTATTGGTAACGTAATTGTGTTTTACTGTAACGGTTGCGGGAGTGCGGTTGTCAACGGTCTTCTCGAAGTAAACATCGACGGTGTTTTCGCCGCCGTTGAGCGTAACCTTCGTAGCGGTATCGTCCTGTACGCCGTTTACTACGACCTTAACGCGGTTATTCGCAGTAAAGCCGGAATTCTCGGAAGGAACTACGGTGATATCATGCTCAACCGTAGACTTGGAGCTGATATCCTGGACCTTTACGGGGTTGCCGTAATCACCTGTTGCAACGAACTTGCCGTTTACGAGCTGATAGGTGATGGTCTTGAAATAGTGGTTTACAACGAGGGTCGCAGCTTCACGAGCGTCATATTTGTTCTCATAGTAGAGGTTGATCTCGTTATCTTCCTTCGCAAGCTCTCTTATGGACGTATTGCTGTCAGCAGTTATAAAGCTGTAGGTTTTGCCGCTGTAGCTGGCAGTCGCGGGAGCGGTGAAGCTGTAGTCATCGCCGACATAAAGTACGGTATCGGAGTCTGCCTCGGGGTAATACACAACAACGGGAGTGGCAGCCGCAAGCGCCTGAGCCTTGGTTGTCTCGTTGCCCTGAGCGTCATGGCCATAAGAAAGATAATAGTAGTTTGCCTTGACGGAGGTGGTCACGCGGTTATACTTATAAAGGATCTCGTTGGTGCCGGTGCCAATGGTTGCAGCCACAGGGGTATTGGCTCTGCTGTACTTAACGTCGATATCGTCTGCGGAGATGCCGGCCATCTCAAAAATATCAGCCTCATTGGGAAGCGCAACAGTCTCGCCGAGCTTCTTGGCGGCATTTTCATAAATGTAAGTCTGATAAGAGCTGCCGGAAAGCTGCTTCTCTATTTTGATTACATAGTAATAGGTAGCGGCGGTACCCTCTACGGTGGGGTTATTGAAGGTAGCTACGAGAGAGGGATCGTCAGCAGCCATCGTGCTGAGAGCGCGGGTCTCAACGGGCTTTCTGAGGACTGCCGCAGGGGAGCTGGTAAAATAATCCTCACCGTCTACGAAGCCATCGGCCTCGGTGTTGAGAGAAATGGTATAGTTAAGGGTATAGGTATAGGTCTTGGTGGTGGTATTGCCGGAGGTGGACTGAACAGGAGTCGCACCCGCGAGGTTCCATACGATGCCGTTAGCGGTGATCGCGCTGTTGTCGGCGTCGGGAACGATGGTGATTATCGGAGAATTGG
The DNA here is from genome assembly GCA_016290695.1 of Oscillospiraceae bacterium. Lineage (GTDB taxonomy): Bacteria > Bacillota > Clostridia > Oscillospirales > Oscillospiraceae > RGIG6375. The sequence goes on along the minus strand of JAEEUX010000035.1, from coordinate 8,754 downwards.
GGATATCGGTTACGGTCCAGCCTGCGCCGTCGCTGCCGGAGTGAGAATCGTTAATGGTGGTAGCAAGGGCGTTGAGGGTGGTGGTAAGAGTGCCGATATTGGAAACGCCGAGAACCTTATCGCTGCTGCCGGTGATGGCGTTGAAGAGATTGCTTATGGTGTAGGTGTCATAGCATTTATCGGTAAGGTTGCCCATATAAACGGCGTACTTTGCGCCGGGAAGCTTTGCGGCGTCAACTAGGGTTGCGTCGCAAACGTCCTTGCTGCTTTCGTCGCCGTCACCGAACGTTCTATAATCGTAACCGGTAAAGTTTTTATCCAAAATCTTGGTGTATACGGAACCGTGATTCCATCCGGAAGCGCCATGGTATTTGCCGCAATTCTCGCAGAAGCCCCAACCATTGCTATCGTATGTGTGGTTGTTCTTAATATTATTATACTCTTGCGCGGTTATGGCATTAGCTACGGAATAGGAATTGCATACTTTGCTGATTTTAACATCCCACATTGCATAGGTGGGCTTTCCGTCAGAGAGAACAACGGTAACCTTGTTGTTGTCGCTGATCTCGGAAACAGTATTGTTAGCAAAAAGCTCTCTTGCCTTGATAAAGCCAGCATCCATATTGGTAGCGGTGTCGCTGACAATCGTAAGAGCGCTTATAGCGTTCTTTACGGTCTGGCGGCCGGTTCCGCTAAGTCTGGTCCAGCCGAGCTTCTGCGTGGCATCGTTGCCGAAGGTAACGATACTTACATAGCAGTTTTCATCGAGCGTCTGAACGAAGGACTGAGCCGCGGCCTTGGCGGAATCGATCTTCTTCGTGCCGTTCATCTTATCGTTCATCGAGCTGGAAAGGTCAATTACGAGGCAGACAGCGAGGGGATTGGATATGCTCTCGTGAATGTCCTCAGTCTTTGCGACTACCTTGAGCTCGACGTTGAAGTTAGTCGTTCCCTCAACCGGGGTAATGGTCTTGGAAACTTCAACCTTGCCTGCATATTCAGGCTCAACTGCGGACGTTCCGTCGCTTACCTTCTGAGCCGTAGCAGCGTCTTTGATGCCGGTCTGGTAAGTCGGAGCGGTGTCATCGGCGGCGGCGATAATGCTCGTCATGCCGACGGTGGACAGGACCATAACGACTGCTAAAAACAGCGCAAGGGCCTTTTTCAATGTTTTTGCCATTATTTTGCTCTCCCTTTCATTGAAGAGTAAAATATCGGCGGCCGAACCACCATGGCGGGCAAGGCCCGCTTTAGGCTTCATGCTTTGCGCCCCGCCCCTTTCGGGACAGGTTGCCTTTTTACAATACTTCCTCTATTAAATTTTTGGCCGTTTATTAACGGGCGCGGCCTTTTCCCCTGGGTTAACAGTCTTTCTTAGCGCGACTCAAGCACGCCATCCATGAGCTGCAAAAGCTCAAACACGCTGTGGAACGAACACTCAGCGTTGCCCTCCGTCCAGATTACGTTGCCCTGCCAGGTTGCGTTCTGCCGGAAAAACACCTGTATTTTAAAGGTGGCAAGCGGAGGGGGCTCGGCCTGACCGGCCGGTAAGGAGGATTTTGCGCTTTTGGCTGCCGCGGCACTTACAAGCGAACGCTTCTCAACAGCCTTTTGAGGATAATTCAAATCGTCCAGCATTTCTTCCATCATAAACAGGAGGCCGAGTATATTTTCAAACGGCATGTCATGCTCGAAATAGGGATTAACAAGCACACCGCGGCAGGTTTTGTTCTCATAAGAAGTAACGCGAACGATACTCGTTTTCATCTGGTAGGGGACAAAAGAACTTTTGCTTAACATCATTTCACCTCACTTCGCAAGCGCAGTTTTTATTTTACGAGGCCAGTATAACAAAGCGAGGTTACAGATTAGATACATTTATGGAAAAAGAAAATTTCTTTCTTTGTGAAATATATCATAAATGAAATTATAACTTGGCTAATGGGTATTTGCAAGAGTTTTTTGGGGTATTTTGGCTCTGAGTGCAGTTTTTTTCATATTTTTATGCTCCAGCTTCATTGATAATGTATATTGCGGGGCGGCAGTACGCCTCCCGCGCCCAGGGTCTTCGCTCTCTTTTCGGCGAAACCGGCCTTTGGCGTGCGGGTCGTCGAGCCTCCGGCCTACAGGCAGCTGCCGGCCACAGACCTCCCTCTCCTGCGGGGGGGAACGAAAGGCGATATACCTTCTTAAGCAACCGATTTCCGGGTCATCCGCATTATATTAATTAGTCTCGCTTATGTTTACAAGGAGTGATTTAAAAAAACATTGGAATTTGGTATTCAGCTTCCTTTTATTTTTGTTGATTTTCGGGCTAATAGTCATTATAATATATAATTGTATGAATATTGTTTTCATTGTCAGAAGGCGTTGGGCAAGAGCTCGGCCCGGCGGAAAAGGTTCCGCCGGCGTCGTCTTCCCGCCGCGCCGGAAGCAAATCTGTTATACAGGCCGGTGTAATATGGCTCAGAAAGACACGTTAAAAATAAATACTCTCGGCGAGTTTTCCATCACCTACGGGGAAAACACCGTTAACGACCAATCGAGCCGCTCCAAAAAGCTTTGGCTGCTGCTTGAGTATCTCATCACGTTTCGCGACAGGGAGATATCTCAAAACGGCCTGATCGAGCTGCTTTGGCCGGATGACGACGATATCACCAACCCCGCAAACACGTTGAAAACTCTCCTTCACCGCGTCCGCGCGGTAATTGCGGAGCTCGATTTCCCCTCGGGGAACGACCTTATCCGCTGCCGCCGCGGGACCTACGCATGGAATAACGACGTAGACGCCATCGTAGACTGCGACGTTTTTGAAAAGCTCTGCCAGAACGCGGAGCGCGAAAAGGATGAGGAAAAACGTCTTTCTTATTTATTGCAGGCAATAGATATTTATAAGGGCGATTTTCTGCCCAAGGCCGCGCTTGAGGCCTGGGCCGTCCCGATAAGTACATATTATCATACGCAGTATATCCGCATAGTGCATGAGGCGGTCGAGCTGCTTGAAAAGCGCGGGCGCAGCGAGGATATTATCTCCGTCTGCCAGCGCGCCACCGCTATCGACCCTTATGAGGAATCGCTCCACTGTTCGATGATCCGCGCGCTTTACAAAAGCGGCGCCGTTCAGAACGCCATGCAGCATTATGAGCACATCACGAAAATGCTCTACAGTCAGTTCGGCGTTTCGCCCTCGGAGGAGCTTACCTCGCTCTACCGCGATATCATTAAGACGACGAACCAGACGCAGACTGACCTTAATATCATTAAAGAGCAGCTCAACGAGGACAGCGAAGAGGCGTTCCACGGGGCGTTTTTCTGCGAATATGAGTTTTTCAAGGATTTTTACAGAGTATCCGTCCGCTCGCTCACGCGTCACGGCCAGGTTATCCAGCTCGCACTCGTCACTATCGCTCCGCAGGGGCAGCTTCCTCTCAGCCCGAAGACGAACTCCACCGCCATGGATAAGCTTCGCGGCATTATCGGCAGCGCTCTGCGCCGCAGCGATATTTTCACCCGTTACAGTCTCACACAGTATCTTATCATGCTGCCCTCATCCAATTACGAAAACGGCGAGCGCGTTCTCGACCGTATATGCAGCACCTTCCGGCACGAATGCAAGCGAATACCCGCGGAAATATCATATAACATTCTGCCCGTAGACGTTCAGCTTTAGTATCCTGCCGCCGCGCATCTTCGCCGTCCGCTTCATCGTGTACGGCGTATTCTTTCTTTTTGTCAATCTTAGTTGGGAGGAATCCTTATATGAGCAAAAAAACATTCAAGGCAGACTATCTTTCGTCCTTCTGCATGGAGCTCCACCTCATTCTTCAGGCGGGCATCTCCATAAACGAAGGCATCCTGCTTCTTTGCGCCGACGAGGATGACGAGGAAGCAAGGAAAGAGCTTCAGGAAATTGCCGACAAAATGAGCCTCGGCGGAACTCTCAGCGCCGCGCTCACGGAAAGCGGTCTTTTCCCGAAGTACATGATGGATATGGTAGCCATCGGCGAACGCACCGGCAATCTGGACGCCGTTTTAAAGGCGCTCAGCGAGTATTATGACAGGCAGGAGCAGCTTTCGCGCAGCATCCGCAGCGCCGTTCTCTACCCCGCCGTCCTGCTCGTGATGATGCTTTTCGTCGTCGTCATCCTCGTAACCAAGGTTCTCCCGATATTTAACGACACCTTCCGTCAGCTCGGCGCGACGATGTCCGCCACGGCCTCCGCCGCAATGGGCTTCGGCGCCGCGCTCAGCCGCAACTGGCTCGTTATCGTTATCGTGCTCATCGCCGTTATCGCGGCGCTCATCGTCGTTTTCTCAAACCGCAATCTCCGCGGGCGCATAGCGGCGTTTTTGATGCCGAAGCTCAGCCACAACATTGCCTCCGCGCGCTTCGCTTCCGCCATGGCGATGACGCTGCAAAGCGGCCTCGACCTCGACGATTCCCTTGAAATGGCCCAGAATCTCAGCGACAACCACAAGATGATAGAGCGCATCCGCGCCTGCCGCCGCAGCATCCTCGAAGGCAAGCCCTTCGCGGACGCGATTGCTCAGGCGGGTATTTTCTCCGCGATGTTCTGCCGTATGCTCTCCGTCGGCATTCGCGCCGGCGCGTCCGATACCGTAATGAACGAAATCGCCGCCCGCAGCGAGGCGGGCGTCCGCGAGGATATCGACAGGAAGATTGCCCGCGTCGAGCCCATCCTCGTTATAGTAATGTCCGTCCTCGTGGGCGTAATTCTCCTCTCCGTAATGCTCCCGCTCATGAGCATAATGTCTTCGATAGGGTGAATTAAATGAGAAAGCTTCGCGGAAACGTATTTATAGATTTTTTGAAGGATAACCTTATCGCGCTTATTTTTTTCGTGGTAATCGCGGTGGTCTTTGTCGTCGGCGTTAACAGCGCCTCCGGCAGCAGCGCTGAGGAGGAGCTTCGCGTCGCCGAGCAGAGCGTGCGCCGGGCGATGATAAGCTGCTATGCGGTTGAGGGTTTTTATCCGGCAAGCTACGAATATCTGCGCGATAATTATAATGTTAAAATCGACGAGGATAAGTATATCGTGGACTATGAGGTTTTCGCCACGAATATCATGCCTCAGATAACAATTATTGAGGTAAAGCAATGAAAGAAAAACATTCGTTTGACGTGGTCTTCGTCCTGCTGCTCTTTTTGGTTTTTACCGCGGCGGTGCTGATGGTCCTTATTTCGGGCGCGTCGGCTTATAAAAACATTTCCGTCTCGGTGGAGGAGCAGTTTCAGGAGAGAACCTGCCTCAATTACATAAGCACAAAGCTCCGCCACTATAACGCCGAGGGCGATATCTATATCGGCGAGATAGGCGGCGTCCCCGCGCTCGCGCTCAGAGAGAGCGTCGACGGGGAGAATTTCGTAACCTATATCTATCTCTACGACGGCAGCGTTCGCGAGCTCTATATGCAGGAGAACGTCGGCCTCCCGCCCGACGCGGGGGACGAGATAATCGAGGCTGAAAACATCGAGTTTTCAATGCCGAGCGATAATATCATCCGCGTCGAGTGCACGGGCGCAGACGGCGGAACGAGCGAGCTGTTTATAAGCCTCTGCGGCGAAGGGAGGGGCGAAGGATGAAACGCTTTTCCGCTTCAAAAACGAGCCTTTTCCTCATGGAGCTCATAGTCGTCGTGCTCATTTTCGCGCTCTCCGCGGCTATATGCATGAGGACCTTTGCCGAATCCAAGCTCGCCTCTGAGCTTGCAAGCGACCTTAGCAACGCCGTGATCAGGGTCGAGTCCGCGGCGGAATGCTGGCGCGGCGAGGGCGGCGACGCGGCAAAAACCGCGGAGCTTCTTTCCCTCAGCGCGAGCGGAAGCTCATGCTTCGCCTCCTACGATAAGCAGTGGCAGCACTGCTCCGCCGATAAAGCCGCCTTTACCCTCACGCTTGAAGGCAGCGGCAGCGGCGCTCATATAGAGGTCATTCGTCTTGCCGACGATAAGCTGCTCTATTCGCTCGATATCAAGCTTCCGGGAGGTGCGCCGCAATGAAGAAGAAATCCAATCAGTCCTCCCCGAACATAAACGTCGGCAGCACGTCTATCGTCATGGTTTTCTCCGTTTTGTGCCTCACTGTTTTCGCCGTTCTTTCCTACATCACCGCGCGAAACGAGCTTGACCTTGCCCGTCGTTCAGCCGATTCCGTAACAGCGTATTACGCCGCCGACAGCGCGGCGGTGGACGTTTATAACGCGCTCGTTTCCGGCGATTTTGACCGGCAGGGCGATATCATCTCCGCCTGCGGGACGGAAATTCTCTCCTGCGAGGGCGAATTCGGCGGCGAGCTTTGCTACAGTGTCCCGATAGACGATATGCAGGACCTTTATGTCGAGCTTTCCGGCGAAGCGGGCGGATACCGCATAGTCGCGTGGACAGTTCGCGAAACGGGCGACTGGATAATCGACGACACCTTAAACATCATGCAATAATTTTTCACAGCGCGAAGGGTCGCTGAACTGGAGGATAAAATATGCTTAGTCTTGAAGAGCTTTTGAAAAGAGCCGTTGAAATGGGCGCTGAGGACATATTCATCGTCGTCGGCAGTCCCGCGGCATGCAAGCTGAAGCGTGAAATCGTCAAGCTTGACGAGGAAATGCTTCGCCCTGAAAATTCCGAGGATTACATCCATAATATCTATGGGCTGGCAAAGCGCGATATAGAGCGCTTCCTGAAGCTGGGCGACGATGATTTTTCCTTCGCCCTGCCGGGCCTTGCGCGTTTCCGCGTATGCACCTATAAGCAGCGCGGCTCCCTCGCTGCGGTAATCCGCGTCATTTCTTTCGGTATTCCGGATTATAAGGAAAAGAACATCCCGGACAACGTAATGGCGATTTCCGCGCACACCAAGGGTCTCGTCCTCGTAACGGGTTCCGCCGGAAGCGGCAAATCCACCACCCTTGCCTGCATAATCGACCGCATTAACTCCACCCGTGCGGGCCACATCATCACTCTTGAGGAGCCTATCGAATACCTGCACCGCAACAACACCAGCCTCATAAGCCAGCGCGAGGTCGAGCTTGACTCGGAAAACTACGTCACCGCGCTGCGCGCCTGCCTGCGCCAGTCGCCGGACGTTATCCTCGTCGGCGAAATGCGCGACCATGAGACGATAAGCACCGCGCTTACCGCCGCCGAGACAGGTCATCTTGTCATCTCCACGCTTCACACCGTCGGTGCGGCGAACACTATAGACCGTATCATCGACGTTTTCCCGCCCGCGCAGCAGCAGCAGATAAGGGTTCAGCTCGCTTCCCTGCTCCAGTCCGTCGTTTCGCAGCAGCTTCTCCCCACGGTGGACGGCGGCCTCGTCCCCGCCTTTGAGATAATGCACCTCAATAACGCCATCCGCAATATGATCCGCGAGTCCAAGGCCCATCAGATAGACTCCGTTATCGCCACCTCCGCCGCCGAGGGCATGATAGGCATGGATGCGTACATTCTCAAGCTTTTACAGGATAAGGTAATCACCAAGGACACAGCCCTCCTCTTCGCCGCAGCGCCCGACCTCATGCAGAAGCGTATTTCCCTGCTCTGATTTTTCCGCGCAATTTCTCCCGATTTTCCGAAATAGTCACATTTTAAGCCATTTCTTTTTGAAAATGTGACTAAACTGTAACCTTCGTGTGTTATAGTTCAGATATAAATTCGGGTAGATTGTCCTTCCAGAAAGGGGTTTATTCCATGAAACGCAAAAGATTTTTTGCGGTTTTCTGTGCCGTTCTCTTAATAGCTTCGATCTTCGTCGGATTCGGCGCAATCTCAGGCTCTGCCGCCGGCGCAGAAGGTCTTGCTATGCCAACTGCCTCCGGCACTGTCGTTTATCAGAACGAAAAAGCTTCCATCGATGCTTCAAATGCTTCGAGCGGATATTTTATGGTTAAATATCTTGAAAGCACTACGAGCAGAATCCGCATTGTTGTTCAGTGCCCGTCAGGGGTCAAGTATTCCTACAATCTCAATAACAGCGGTAATTATGAAACCTTCCCCTTCTCCGACGGCAACGGGAACTATAAGATTACCGTTTACAAAAACACGAGCGGCAACAAATACTCCACTTCCTACAGTGCTTCCGTTGACGTTGTGCTCACGAACGAGTTCGCGCCCTTCCTGCTTCCGAACCAGTATGTAAACTACACTATGGACAGCAAGGTCGTCGCGAAGGGTAAGGAGCTCACCGCTGGAAAGACCGAGCTTCTTGACAAAATCAAGGCGGTTTACAGCTTCGTTGTCGATAACTTCAGCTATGACCATGACCGCGCGGAAAACGTCAGTTCCGGATATCTTCCCGTGCTTGATTCCGTTCTCGCAGAGAAGAAAGGCATTTGCTTCGACTATGCCTCCGTCATGACAGCTATGCTCCGCAGCCAAGGCATCCCCTGCAAGCTCGTCGTCGGCTACGCGGGAAAGACTTATCACGCCTGGATAAACGTCTATTCCGAGAAGGACGGCTGGATAAACAGCGCCATTTACTTCGACGGCACGACCTGGAAGCTCATGGATCCCACCTTTGCCTCCAGCGCGAAGGAGAGCGAGGCAATAATGAAGTATATCGGCGACGGCGAGAATTACGCGCCGAAATATCTCTACTGAGTCTTTAGGGCAACACCGCATAATTCCCGGCACATATCTTACTTGCAGAATATTCCGTCATATCGTCCAAAAATACTCGGCAATACACAAAGTATTACCTGCGTTTTTTGAACAATCTGACGAAAATTCTGACGG
>JAEEUX010000280.1 GCA_016290695.1 Oscillospiraceae bacterium | reverse complement strand
CCGCAGTACATGGCCGTGGACGCGCCGCCGTCGAGGTTAATCGCGTCTACACAGCCGAGGGCGAGCATGACCTCTCTCGTCTGCTGGAGGATCGCGGAGGGAATGCTTGCGATAAGGAGCCTGCCGCGCGCGTCTACGCCTATCGCGGTTCTCGGGGTAACAGCGGTGGTGAACCTCGCTTCGGTAAATCCGGGGTCAAGCTCCGTGACTATTTTGCCGTCCTTAACGAGGCGGGGCGCGCCGGAAACGATGCCCGTCACGCCGTCGAGCGAGAAACCCTCCTCGTCCGCCACCCTCAGATACGGCTCATAGCTCACGCTTTCGCCGATAACCGGTGTTTTGAAATAGTCATACGAGCAAAAAACGCTGCCCATGTAGACAAGATAGCCGTTCGCCGGAATCTCGACGTCAGTTCCCGCCGAAACGGGGAAATAGTCCTTTATTACGCCGTCGACGACCTTTACGATATTGCAGTCACAGGCTGCGGTGATTCCGGCGCCGAAGGCGGGCGTATACATAACCGAGGTTTCCGCGCCCATACCTCCGGGGGTGTTGATTTCGTAGATGGCCCATGTAGAGCCGCCGGAGGAACTGAGGCGCGTGAAAATGGAGGGACGTCCGACGTAAACGGTTCCGTCTCCGGCAAAACCGAAGGAACTCAGGCCGCTGCAGCCGTAAAGGAGCTCGCCGTCCGCCATGACGCTGCCTATGGGGATTTTGAAGTCCTCATAAGCCTCGAAGAAATTGCCGTTTACGACGGCGTAAGCGTCGGAGGCTTCGACTATGGACTTAAAGGGAGCCGTCGCGCCGAGCTTTTTGCCCACCATGTCTGTTTTTATGCTCACGCGCGGATTTTTGAGATTTACGGTAAGGACGTCCGCTGTTATGCCGTTCAGGCTATGCTGCGAGTATGTGACGGTGGAATCGTCGTAGTAGCTGTAGCTATATTTCCAGCCCGCTCCATCGCCCAAAACGGCGGCGGTCGCGCCGGCTTCGGCGGAGAACACTCCCTCGGAGCAGAGCTTTTCCGCGAGCGTTTCCTCCGCGCCCTTGAGCTTCATCGTGAGCGCGGCGTAGGATAGGTCGGCCATGTCGCCGCGATTCATGCTGAGCGAATAGACGCTGTTGGCGGTTTTTTGCTCCATCATGCCGAGCTTTACGGCGTTTTGCAGCGAGTTTTTGTAGTCCGCCGCCTCTTCCGTATAGCCGAGGGCGCGCAGCAGGAATGTGGTGTATTGTAGGAATGTCACGGGGGAGTTGGGGGAGAAGGTCGTTTCCCCCGTTCCCTTGGTAAGACCCGTATCGTAGGCGTAGGCCGCGTATTCCTTGCCCCATCCGATGTCCGTAAAGGGCGACGCGGCGGAATAGGCGAGCGCCTCATCCTCCTTGCCGAGAAGTCGGATGAGCATAACGAGCGCCTGCATCCTTGTTGGCGTCGTGCCGAGCTCAAAGCCCTTTTCCGTGCCTCGGAAGAGATTGAGCGAGCCCAGCGCCTCCGCGTGGGCGTTTGACTCCGCGCTTGCGCCCGAAGCCTGTGCCGGAGCGGCGGAAGCGGCGATTATCGAAAAAACCAAAATCAGAATCAAAAGGCTCTTTTTCAAAGTTATTAACCCCTAAGCTTACTTTTTTTCATAACGCCTGCGGCGGCGACGATTATCGCGAAAAGGAACCAGAAGAGCATCAAAACGCGCGGATAGCTCATCGTATAGTCCGTAAGGCTGAAAACGAGCGCGCCGGAAAGTCCGCCCACAGCGCCGAGCGCGGCGCCCGCCGCAACGCGCGAGCCGGAGGCGGTTTTCGCCGTCTTCACGCCTTTTTTGATGCCGCAGAGCATAGCAAGGACGAAGCTGACAGCGGCGAGAATGCCAGATTCCGCCCATGTTTCAAGGTAAACGCTGTGCGCGTGGACGAATGGGAACGCCGCCTTGTAGAAGCCGGAATTATCCATGACCTCCTTCAGGTTCGTCGTTCCGAGGCCGACGCCAGAAATTGGGTTAGCGCGAATAAGCTTATACATCGCGGTATAAATATAGGTGCGGCTGTTTATTGAGGAATCCTTGCCGCCGAAAATCGTCAGGAAGCGGGCCACGACGTTTTTCGGCACGAGCGGGAGCGCGACAAAGGCAAGCACGACAAAAACCGGGATGAGCCGGGGCTTTGCTATGAGCACCACAACCGCGACGGCAACGGCGAAAGCCACCCACGCGCCGCGCGAGAAGGTGAGAAGAAGCGTTCCCGTGCCGAGGAGAAAGGCCGCGGCGAAAACCGCCTTCGCGCGGAAGCCTCGCGCGTAAACCGCCATAGTCAGCATGAGCGGACAGAAGAAAACCATCACGCTCGCGCAGGCGTTGGGGTTATCGAAAAAGGAATACACGCGGCCGGGCATATTCGCGTTCACGGAAAGGTCAGTATAGGAAGAACTGGCTTCAATTCCCTCCACGAAGCGCTGATAAAAGCCGTAAGCCCCGCAGATAATAATACCCGCCGCGCAAACGAGCAGCAGCGCGAGAAGGCGCTTTTCGTCGCGAATTCCGGCCGCGCAGCTCCATACGATGAGCACGCAGGCGAGCGCGAAGAAAACGAAGCGGAAGCTGAGACTGAAATGCGTCGACCAAAGCGCGGAGGCAAAGCTTATGAAAGCAAAGGCAATGGGCCACATACCGATTGAGCCGAGGTCCACCGTTCCCTCGCCCTTTACGTTTCTCAGCCATACAAGGATGAGCGACGCGAAGGCGAGCAGGAGCCCGTAAAGGTTATTCCAGGCCTTGAACGGGACGGAGAGCAGCGCGAAAAGCGTAAGAGCCACGAAAACG
>JAEEUX010000279.1 GCA_016290695.1 Oscillospiraceae bacterium | reverse complement strand
CAAAAAGCTCATGGACGACCCTTCGCTCCCGCGCCCGAAGATGTATATGGCCTGCGGCTCCGAGGACTTCCTCATAGAGCCGAACCGCGACCTGCACAAGTATCTTGAAGGCATCGGCTTCGAGCACTATTACGTAGAAGGCCACGGAACCCATAGCTGGGAATACTGGAATAAGCACATCACGCGCTCCCTCGACTGGTGGGAGGGCAAGACCCCGGAACAGGATAAATAAAGCATCAGGAGAACACAGGAATGAGCTATGAAGCGCTTTTTCAGCCGCTGAAAATCGGCGGCGTCACGATAAAAAACAGAATTATTCTCTGCGCCATGGGCGGCACAGGCCCCGTCGGCTTCGGAGGCCAGTTCAACGAAAAAGTCCGCCCGTATTATCTCGCCCGCGCGAAGGCCAACGTCGGCCTCATGATACCCGGCGTAACCTCCGTCGGCGGCATGGGACATTGGCTCTATCAGGATGAGGAGCTTTTCATGGGCCCGATCAAGAGCCTCATGGACGATATCCACGCCTACGGCAGCAAGTTTTTCCTCCAGATTGGCGCGGGCTTCGGCCGTTCGCAGCTCCTTTTCCCCGGCATGGAGAAGATGCCGCCGGAGATCGTAAAGGACATGATGGTTGCCCCATCGGACGGGCTTCCCAACGTGTGGGACCCGAGCATCAAGCACCGCGCGCTGCGCCTCGACGAAATTCACGACATAATCGATGCCTACGGCAAGGCTGCCGCGCTCTGCAAACGCGCGGGCATCGACGGCGTGGAGATCCACGCCGTTCACGAGGGCTACCTCCTCGACCAGTTCGCCATGGCGAACATGAACCACCGCACGGACGAATACGGCGGCAGCCTCGAAAACCGCCTGCGCTTTGCCTGCGACATTATCAGGAGCATCAAAGCAGCCTGCGGCGACGACTACCCCGTTTCCGTGCGTTACAGCGTCGCCAGCAAGATACGCGGCTTCAATCAGGGCGCTCTGCCCGGCGAAGCCTATACCGAGTTTGGCCGCAGCATCGAGGAAAGTCCCGCCGCCGCGCGCATTCTCGAAGCAGCGGGCGCCGATATGCTCAACGCCGACAACGGCTCCTACGATTCGTGGTTCTGGGCACACCCGCCGGTTTATATGCCGCTGGCCTGCAATCTCCCGGAGGTCACATATATAAAGAATTTCGTGAATATCCCCGTCGCCTGCGCCGGACGCATGCATGACCCGGAAACCGCCGCGAAGGCCGTCGAAAACGGGCAGATAGACGCCGTCGGCGTCGCCCGTCAGCTTCTTTGCGACCCCGATTGGTGCGATAAGATCCGCGAGGGCCGCCTCGACGACGTTCGCCCCTGCATCGCCTGCCATAACGGCTGCTTCGCGATAAGCAACATTTCCGGCACCTCGCCCGGATTCGTCCGCATGGGCCAGTGCGCGCTCAACCCCGTAACCATGAACGAAGAAGCCATGGCGCTCAAGCCCACCGAAACTCCCAAAAAGGTAGCCGTTATCGGCGGCGGCATCGGCGGCATGGAGGCGGCGCGCCTTCTCAAAATGCGCGGGCACGAGGTTACGCTTTACGAAAAGAGCGGCGAGCTCGGCGGCGCGTTCATCGCCGCAGCCGCGCCCTCGTTCAAGGAACAGGACAAGAAGCTGCTGTTTTGGTATAAGCACGAGCTTGACAAGCTCGGCGTCCCCGTAAAGCTGAACACGGAGATAAAGCCCGACGGCATCGCCGCCCTCGGCGCAGACGCCGTAATCGCCGCCACGGGCGCTACCGCGCGCAAGCTCCCCATCCCCGGCTTCGACGCGCCGAACGCTATTGAGGCCGTGGACTATCTCGTCGGCAACAAGGAAGCGGGCGAAACCTGCGTGATAATCGGCGGCGGCCTCACCGGCTGCGAGATAGCCTATGACCTCGCGCTCAAAGGCAAAAAGCCGATAATCGTCGAAATGCAGGACGATATTCTCAAGGTTCCCGGCCTCAGCGCCGCAAACTCCAATATGCTGCGCGAAATAGTGCGCTACTATAATATAGATGTATATCTCTCCACCTCGCTCAAGGAGATCACTCCCTCGGGCGTAACCGTCGCGGGCAAGGACGGAGAATTTACTATCTCCGCCGACAGCGTGATACTGTCCGTCGGCTACGTTCCGCAGAACCCCTTTGCCGGCGACGAGCGGGTAAAGGTGATCGGCGATGCGGACAAGGTCGGCAATCTGCTCACGGTAATACACGCGGCTTATGAGGCCGCTTATGCAGTCTGATATCATTATCTGAAAGGAGTGTACCCCAACTATGCTGGAAGCCAAAAATTTCATTTCTGTCTCTGATGCGCCCTTTTCCCGCCGCGGCTCATATTTCTGCTTCTTTAACGCCACACACGGCGAGGAGCTTTACGGAAAGCCCTCCCTTTATGTCGGCAACGTGCGCGGCACTGGTCCGTATCGCCAGATACTCGCCCAAATAATTAAAAACGGGCAGGTTCTTCCCACCGTCATTTCCACGACGGAGGCGGAGGTCATTCTCGAAAGCAGCGAAGGCTCCTTCCGTTTCTGTATCGGAGAGCGCAAGTTCGTCCGCATATACGGCGCGGACGGCCTGACCCTGCGGCTCACGCCCACACTTCCCATGCTCGGCGCGCTCGTCACCGATTTGCATGACGGCTGCTGGCAGTTCTCCTTCAATCAGACGACGGCGCTTCTCATCCCCTTTGCGGGCAAGCTCGTCCCCCACGTCGTCTCCACAGGTACAATGCGCGGCGCCGCCTCCGCGATGTTTGAGATCGAGCCGGACGATAAGGGAATAGTCGACGTCGGCATAGAGGAATATT
>JAEEUX010000278.1 GCA_016290695.1 Oscillospiraceae bacterium | reverse complement strand
AGGGCATTTCCGACCTGCGAGACGAGACTGACCGCAACGGTATGCGCATCGTCATCGAGCTCAAGCGCGACGCGAACGCTCAGGTGGTGCTGAACAAGCTCTTCACGCAGACGGCCATGCAGTCGAATTTCTCGATAATCATGCTCGCCCTCGTGAACAACCAGACGCAGCCGAAAATCCTCTCGCTGCGCCATATAATCGACGAATATCTCGCCTTCCAGAAGGACGTTCTCGAGCGCCGCACGAGGTTCGACCTCAAAAAAGCGCAGGAGCGTGCCCATCTGCTCGAAGGTTTAATGATAGCGCAGGACAATATCGACGAAGTTATCCGCATCATCCGTTCGTCCTACGACGACGCGCGCGAGCGCCTGATGGAGCGCTTTGGCCTCGACGAAATTCAGGCGCAGGCGATTCTGGACATGCGCCTCAAGGCCCTGCAGGGGCTTGACCGCGAGAAGCTGGAGCAGGAATACAAGGAGCTGGAGGAAAAAATTGCCTACTACAAGAGCCTCCTTGCCGACGAAAACCTCCTGCGCGGCGTCCTGAAGGACGAGCTTATCGCCATCCGCGATAAATACGGCGACGAGCGCCGCACCGAGATCCAGGAGAGCGAGGACGACATCGACCTTGAAGATTTGATAGAGGAGCAGGACTGCGTATTCACGCTCACGAACGCCGGTTACATCAAGCGCATGAGCGTGGACAGTTACGCCTCCCAGAAGCGCGGCGGCAAGGGACGCCGCGGCATGGCGACGCGCGACGAGGACTTCGTCGAGACCATTTTCACCGCTTCTACGCATGATTTCATCCTCTTCTTCACGAATTTCGGCAAGGTCTACGTAAAGAAGGGCTACCATATCCCCGAGGCAGGCAGCGCCGCCAAGGGCATGAATATCGTAAATATCCTCCAGCTCGACCCCGGCGAGCGCGTGAGCGCGATGATTAAGGGCCGCGGCTTCACGGAGGACAGCTACCTCGTCTTCATCACGCGCGACGGAACGGTGAAGCGCCTCGCAACGAGCGAGCTGAAGAACATCCGCAAGACCGGCATCCGCGCCATAACGCTCGCGGAGGGCGACGAGCTTATCAGCGTCCGCGAGACGGACGGCAGCCAGAACATCCTTATCGCCACGCATGAGGGCCGCGCGATATGCTTCAGCGAGACCGATATCCGCCCGATGGGCAGAATAGCGGCGGGCGTTCGCGGCATCACCCTCCGCGAGGGCGACTATGTCGTTGCAGCCGCGCGCTGCCGCGAGGGCGGCAAGCTCCTGAGCGTCACGGAAAACGGCTACGGCAAGTGTACCCCGCTGAGCGAATATATCCGCGGCGAGGGCGGCGAGCCGCAGCACCGCGGCGGCAAGGGCATGAAGAACTATAACATCACGGAGAAAACCGGCAAGGTCGCGGCCGTCAAGGTCGTGGACGAAGCCGACGACGTTCTCATAGTCGCGGATAACGGCATTGTCATCCGCATGGCGGCGGCTGATATCAATACCTACGGCCGCAGCACGCAGGGCGTCCATCTGATGAACGTATCCGACGGCGCGAAGGTCATTTCCCTCGCCCGCACCGAGCACGTCGAGGAGGACGAGTCCGAAGCCGCGGAGAATAGCGAAGTGACGGAAAATAGCGAGGCAGCGGAGAATAGCGAAGTGGCGGATAAGCCGGAAGAATAAACCCGCCGCACCGCGTTTTCGCTCCCCTCTCAGGGGAGCTGTCAGCGAAGCTGACTGAGAGGTCGTCGGGCTTCGCAAAACACAGAATAACCCGATTCGCAGCAATCCCCCACGAAAACGGAGGTAAAAACATGATTATAGGCGTTGATCTTGGAGGAACATTTATGAGAATGGGCCGCTTCGACGGCGGCATTGTCCACGATCTGAAAGTCGTCCCCGCCTCAGTGTTCAACACTGCGGGCGGCGCGGAGCTGCTCATAGAAGCAATCGGCGAATATTGCGACGCGTCCGAACGCAGGCCGGAGGCCATCGGCATCGGCGTCCCGGGGACGGTGAACCTCCGCGGAGAGATTGTGCGCCTCCCGAACATGTCGTTTCTCAACGGCGCGCGCCTCGCCTCGATGATCGAGCAGCGCTGCCGCGCGTCCTGCTTCGTCGAAAACGACGTGACAATGCTCCTCACGGGCGACTCGGAACGCATGAACCTGAAAAAAGGCGTCGTTTTCGGGATGTACATCGGCTCGGGCCTCGGCGGGGCGATTTTCTCCGACGGGCGGCTCCTGCGCGGCAGGAACGGACTCTGCGAGCCGGGCCACATCACGATTTACGGGCGCACGGAGCCCTGCGCCTGCGGCAAAACGGGCTGCGCCGAGGCAATCGTCTCCGGCCGCGCGCTCGAAGCGCTGCAAGCCGCGAAGCACCCGGAGACCCACATTTCCGAGCTCTTCACTGTGATGACCGACGAGGAAATGGACGATTATACCGGCGTTCTTGCAAATACGCTCGCCGGAGTCATTCAGCTTCTGGACCCGGACGATATCGTGATAGGAGGCGGTGTCCCGAAAATGAAAGGATTCCCCCGCGCCGATATTGAAACGCGCGTACACGGAATGCTGTTGAGCCCCATCCCCGCCTCGACGCTGAAAATCCATTATTCAGCAGACATAGAGGATAATGCCAGCGCCGGCAGTCCCGGCGTCTACGGCGCCGCGGTTTTTGCATGGAGAAAATTCGGAATAATATAAACAATATATAATAGTAAAGGGGCTGTAGCAAAACGAAAGAATTGCTACAGCTCCTTGCTATGTACCTGGGTAGTGGTTTTAAACAGAAAAATGCCCCCATGTTGAAAAACAAGGGGACAAC
>JAEEUX010000277.1 GCA_016290695.1 Oscillospiraceae bacterium | reverse complement strand
TTCCTCCATCGCGCCGGAGGTTTACGCGCCTCTTCGCCGGATATGCGCCGAGTCCCTTTCCGGCAGGCTCGTCACGAATATTTTCGCGGGCGGCACTGTTGACACCGAGCGCTGCTTTGCGACGGGCTACAGCTCGCAGATAGACTATCGCCACGCGACGGAATCTTATATCCGCTATCTTCGCGGGCAGGGCTATTACGCCGAAGGCAGCCATTCCTGCTACGACTGGTTCTATAACCGCAAAAACGTGAATGAATATCTCGGCTTTGAAAACTACTGGTTCTTTGAAAACCGTTACGGCGTCATGGCGGACGGCAACATAGCGCGTGACAATGTCCTTATCCCGGATATCCTCTCGCTATACAAGGAACGGGACCGCTCGAAGCCCTACGTTAACATGAGCGTAACCTATCAGGGCCACGGCCCCTATCCAACGGAGTGGCTGAATTTCGGCGACGGGTACTGGACGGACGACAGCGTTACCCACGACAGCTACTATATCCTAAATAATTACCTCGCCGCTATACAGAATACCGGCGAAAACCTCCTGAAGCTGATTGACGGTCTCCGCGACGACGATGAGCCCGTGATACTCGTCGTGTTCGGCGACCATAAGCCCTGGCTCGGCAACTCAAACAGCGTATATGAGGAAATGGGCATAAACATCGACACGACCACCGACGAAGGCTTTTATAACTATTACGCAACGCCGTATTTTATCTGGGCAAACGGCGCTGCGCGCGAGCGCTTCGGCGACGTTTTCACCGGAGAGGGGCCGGACATAAGCCCCTGCTTCCTCATGAACCTCGTCTTTGAGCGCTGCTCATGGCAGGGAAGCCGCTTCATGCAGCTTGCAAGCAAGGCTATGCGCCGCGTCCCGGTTATAAACACCAACGGCTTCTATCTCGAGGAGGGCAGGATAGTTTCGGAGCTTTCCGAGGAGGGCGAGCGCCTTGTGAACGACATGAAAACGGCGGAATATTACCTGAAGAAAAAAGTATACAAGGATAAGTAAGGAGGCGTCGGAGTGAAGGAAACGGAAACGGGCGTCATCTTTGTCCACGGCATCCAGGGCAGCCCGCGGCAGTTTGATTTCCTTGCGGAAAAAATGCCGCAGGACGTCCTTTGCCGCAGCATTCTCCTGCCCGGCCACGGCGCGACGCTTGCAGAGTTCAAATCATCGGGCATGGAGCAGTGGCTTTCGGCGGTTCTGCGCGAAAGCGAGGATATGCGCTCACGCTGCTCGAGGCTAATATACGTCGGGCATTCGATGGGCTGCCTGCTCGGCCTCATGGCGGAGCGGGAGAAGAAGATTTATTCCGAGATGTTTTTCCTCTGCTGCCCGTTTTACGTCCGCGTGACGATGAGATATCTGCGTAACGGTATCTGTGCGATGAACCGTCGGACTCAGCCGGAGGATAAGTTCGCCGAGTCATTTAAGCGCGCTAACAGCGTCCCGGCGCGCGGGGCGCTGGCAAGCCTTTTCTGCGTCCATCCCTACATGGAGCTTTTTAGAATAATGCGCCGCGTCAAGACTGAAAAAATGCGCCCAAGCTGCCCGTCGCGTTTCTTCTTCTCGACGCGCGACGAGATAGTAAGCCCCAAATCCGCGCGTTACGCCGCCGCTAGGCTCGCCTTTGCGCCCGAAATGCTCGAGGGCTGCGGACATAATTATTTTACAGAGGAAGCTAAGGCAAAACTTGCGGATGCCCTGCTTGAAGCTGTTGACGAAAACAGTTGATTAATCCGAATTGTTTGTGTTATACTAATTATAGGGAATATCCCTAAATGATGTAAAACCATAGCGCAGTATGACAAGCGGAAAGGAAGTGCTTTAAATGGCTGCAATCGATGGATGCCACGAAAAACTGAAGGTTCCCGTTATAGAAGAACGCACTTGTCCCCAGTGCGGGGAAACGGTCGAGGTATATACCGTTTCTGGCAGGATTAGAGACGACGAAACCTGCCAGTGCGGCTATGTTTTCAAGGCCGACCCGCCGCTTACCGTAAAGCCGAGAAGCGAAGCGGAAGCGTAAATAAGACGCAGCTTAACAAGAACGCAGCCGCCGGGGATTTCCCGCGTGGCTGCGTTTTGTTTAGTATTTGAGAGAAATTCGCCATTTTGTGGATTGAATTCTACGGCGTAGAGCAGTTAAATGGGAGTATAAGCTGCGCGGCTTTTATAGAACGAGGAGGGGTCTTTATGGAGCAACATAACATAGGAGCTTTCATTAAAAAACTTAGAAAAGAAAAGGGCATTACGCAAAAAGAATTAGCGGATGCTATTTGTGTAAGTGACAAGACGGTGTCTAAATGGGAAAACGGCAACAGTTTGCCCGATACGTCAATGCTTCTCGTCTTATGTCATGAGCTTGAGGTTTCAGTAAATGAACTCCTGAATTGCGAAAGAATTCCTCCGGAAAACTATTCAAAGAAAGCGGAGGCCACAATAATGAATTTAATTAAAGAAAACCAAAACGGCAAAAAATACTATAAAATACAGTGTATATTCGGGATATTCTTTCTTGCGGTAATGGCAATAATGATTTATATGAGCAGTATGGAGATCTTTACTTGGTTTTTGGACGCTCCATCCTTTCTTGCGCTTTCCTGTGGCTGCGTTGCTTCGGCGCTTTTGAGCGGGAAACGCAGAAAGGGAGAAATTGTGCGCGTCCTGAGGAAAACGGTGCTTCCAATCGGGGGCGTTATTACCTGTATATCCGTCGTTACGGTGCTATACTATGGTAAGAATATTGAACTGTTGAGGGTGAATTTTTCTGTAGCAATAATTGCCCTCATTTATTCCTGCGTATTCTATGTGCTGTTTTTCCTGCTGGAACAGCACTGGCTTAAAGACTGATAAAATGGCTGAATGAGACGA
>JAEEUX010000276.1 GCA_016290695.1 Oscillospiraceae bacterium | reverse complement strand
AACTATAAATGGCTCGCGGAGGGCAAGCCCGAGGCGCCCGAACGCATCACGATAAACGGCAAGGTCTACCGCGTTTTCGGAAACTCGTTCAAACGCGAGGAAAAGTCCGGCAGGTCGAACTATTGGGGTGTCCTCTACTGGATGGACGTTACGGACTATGTAATCACGGAGAAAAAGTATCAGATGTCGCGCATAGTCGCGGCGGTGATAATGCTCGATAACTACGACGAGCTCTTCAAGAGCGTCACCGAGTCCGTGAAGTCCACCGTCATGGCGTCGATTGACTCAAAGATAAACGAATGGACGCAGCACGCGAAGGGCTACCTTTCAAAATATGAGAGAGACAGATATATCTTCTTCTTTGAGGAAGCCTTTATGCCCGTAATCGTGGCGGACAAATTCTCCCTTATAGACAAGGTGAAGGAGATAACGGGACCCGGCGGCGTTACCGCGACGATAAGCATCGGCATAGGGCGCGGGGCGGACAGCTTTGAGGAAGCCTACCAGTACGCGATGCTCGCTATAGACATGGCTCTTTCACGCGGAGGCGACCAGGCGGTCATTAAGAATAAGAATAATTTCGAGTTTTACGGTGGACACAGTGTCGCCGTGGAGCGCAGGAACAAGGTCAAGTCCCGCGTCGTGGCGACGGCGCTGGGCGAGCTGATGGAGGACGCCTCGAACATTATTATTATGGGTCACTCCTATTCAGACCTTGACTGTATCGGCGCTGCGGCGGGGCTTTGCTGCATAGCGCGAAGCAAGGGCAAGCCCGCGTATATGGTGATAAACAAAGATACCACCGTTGCCTCCGAGATGGTTAAGCGGCTTGAAAAGCTCCCTGAGTATGAGGGCTTTTTCATCAGCGAGCAGGATGCGATGTTTTTTGCCGACGGCAAAACCCTTCTCATCGTCGTTGACACGAACCGCCCGGAGCAGGTGGAGTCGAACGCGCTGCTTCTTAGCTGCAACCGCGTCGCGGTAATAGACCATCACCGCCGCGCGGCGGAATATATAGAAAACGCGGCGCTCAATTTCCATGAGCCTTACGCATCGTCCGCAAGCGAGCTCACGACGGAACTTGTTCAGTATATCGTCGAGCCCTCCGCGTTGTTAAAAACCGAAGCGGAGGCGATGCTCGCCGGAATAGTGCTCGATACGAAAAACTTCACCATGAGAACGGGCAGCAGAACCTTTGAAGCGGCTGCGGTTCTGAGGAAAGCCGGCTCGGACACGACGGAGGTTAAAAAGCTCTTCCAGTCCGACCTGCCGGACACCATTGCGCGTTATTCCATCATAAGAAACGCGAAGGTTTACCGGGAGGGCATCGCCGTCGCGGGCGCGACTGAGGGAACGGACAGGATAATCGCGGCTCAGGCGGCGGACGAGCTTCTCAATATAAGCGGCATACACACTTCGTTCGTGCTATACGCGCAGGGCGAAGACATAAATATCTCCGCGCGCTCAATAGGCGATATTAACGTCCAGTACGTGCTCGAAAAGCTGGGCGGCGGCGGAAACCGCTCCATGGCGGGAGCGCAGATTAAAAACGGCGATATCCAAAGCGTCATGCCCGCTCTTCTGGAAGCGATAGACAGTTATCTTGAGGATGAAAAGCAAAGAAAGGAAAATGAAATATGAAAGTTATACTCCAGCAGGACGTTAAGGGTCAGGGAAAAAAAGGCGAGCTCAAGGAAGTTTCCGACGGCTACGCAAGAAATTACCTCCTCCCGCATAAGCTCGCCGTAGAAGCGACGGCGGATAATATCAATACGCTCAAGCTTCAGGAAAAGGCGAAGAAGGCGCAGATTGAAAAGGAAAAAGCGCTTGCCGGAGAAACGGCGAAGAAGCTTGCTTCCTGCACCGTTAAGCTCAAGGCGAAGGCCGGAAGCAGCGGAAAGCTCTTCGGCGCAGTTACCTCCAAGGAAATATCCGACGCTCTTAACGAGCAGTTCGGCATCGAGGTAGAGAAGAACAAAATCGTCCAGTCCGAGCCCATAAAGAACTACGGAACTTACGATATTAAGTGCAAGCTCGGCTATGAGATAAGCGGCAGCTTCAAGCTCGTCGTCGAGGAAGAATAATCCCTCGTTTTGATAGTATTTTGCCTTTGAGCTATTGCGAAAGGAGAGGTCATAAAATTGGATGAGCTTCTTGTAAAACAAATGCCGCACAGCTCGGAGGCGGAGCAGGCAGTGCTCGGCTCAATGCTGATTGATTCGCGCTGCGTCCCGGAAATAGTCGGCTTTTTGAAGCCTTCGGATTTTTATCTGACGGTAAACAGGGAAATATTTGAAGTCATTATCTCGATGTTCAATTATTCCCAGTCCATAGACCCCGTCACCGTCCTTGACCAGATGCGTATTGCGGGAATATACAAGGAGACGAGCAGGAACTATCTTGCCGAGCTCATGAACATTACCCCGACTGTCTCAAACGTGATGGAGTACGCCGCGATAGTAAAGGACAAGGCGGTGCTTCGCGCCGTCGCGGAGACAGCGGCGGACATAAGCGCGATGGTATCGGGCGGCGAGGGCAGCTCCGAGGATATCCTTGAAGCCGCGGAGCGCCGTATTTACGCTATCCGTCAGGGCAAGGCAAACGGCGGCCTCGAAGCCGTTTCGTCCATAATAAGCAACGTATACAAGCACCTTGGTGAGCTTTCCAAATCCGGCGGTGAGATACCCGGCCTGTCTACCGGCATGGGCGACCTTGATAACGTAATAATGGGTCTTAATAAATCAGACCTTATCCTTTTGGCCTCGCGCCCCGGCATGGGCAAAACGAGTATCGCTCTGAACATCGCGCTGAGCGTAGCTAAGTCCAACGACGTAAAGGTGGCTATTTTCTCGCTCGAAATGTCGAAGGAACAGCTTGCGACGCGCC
>JAEEUX010000034.1 GCA_016290695.1 Oscillospiraceae bacterium | reverse complement strand
TGCCTCCGGCGAAAATGTTCGTGACGAGGCGGCCGGACAGCGACTCGGAGCATATCCGTCGAAGCGGCGCGTAAACCTCCGGCGCGATGGAGGAAAAACCTGCTTCCTCAAGATCAGAATACGCTTCAAGCTGTATCGCGATTATGTTTGCTCGCCTTTCCGGCGCGATTTTCCCGTCCTCAAACGCGCTCAGAAGCTTCTCCGCGATTGCGTCGGAATAGCCCCGCGGTTTTTCCGGGAACGCGGATGCAATGCTGTGGATAAAGGGATATACAAAACCGTGGGAGATATAGTTCTGCGTGGATGAAAGGCGGTTTGTAACGGAAAAATTATCCGTTTTCTCGCTGTTATACAGCCCGCCCGTACAGAGCTTATATGCGGGTACAAGCGCGGCAAGGCAAAGCGCCGCGGCTATAAATCTCACGGCGCGCCGTTTTGGGCGAAAACGCACGAACAGCGCCAGGAACACGCCCATCAAAACAGCGGATCCCAAGCAAAAGGCTATCCGTTTATCCGGCGACACCTCGTATTTTCCCGCGAATTCAAGGGCCATGCCGATCAGGTTAAGGTCATCAAAAATAAACGGGTCGTCGCGGCATATAAGCTTAAAATAGTTTCCTATCGATGCGGCGAGGAAAAACGCCGCCGTTGCCGAATACGCTATCCATGCCCTGCCGATAATCAGGAAAAGGAACAGCTCCACGAGAAGAATCGGCAGAGTATTCAGGGCGAAAATAACAGGGTAGCGAAAATAACCCCAGAAAACGCCCCAATCATAATGCCCTATTGCGAGAAGCAGGCTCAGCGCGGAAACGGCCGCGGCGGAAAGGATTATGAATGACCAGTTCCAAACGTAATATAAAACCTTCAAGCGCTCGGGGCTGTGCCTGAAAAGGATGAATTGATGCGAGCTTGTGTGCATTGGGTTTAACCTCTTTTCAGCCAAATTAGGCCATAAGTATTATACTTTCAAACGTCCGAAAAAGCTATGGCAACACCGCACAATTCCTGTGTATAAAGCGCAATGTCAGAATTTTCGTCATATTGTCCAAAAACCGCGGGCAATAATTATGCTTTGCCGAGTTTTTTGGGCAATATAACGAAACATTCCGCAAGCAGGATAAACTGACGCAGGCAAGAATTGTAGCGGGAATTATGCCGTGACGCCTTTACTTTTATGCGCCGATGAAGTATAATAAATAGAAGTGTAAATTGCACTAATCTAACATCAAGTGGGGATACGGATGCCTGAATTACGAAATCTCACCCTTGGCGAAGCCTTTGCCGAGGTCTGCGCAAAATTCGCGGGAAGGCCCGCCGTCGAATATAAAGGCAAGCAGCTTACTTACGCCGCGCTCGATCTGGAAACGGACGAGCTGGCGCGCGGTATGCTCGCCGCCGGAATCCGCCGCGGGACAAGAGCCGCAATTTGGGGCAACGACCGGCCTGACACGCTGAGAGTTTTTCTCGCACTCGAAAAAATCGGCGCCGTAGCTGTTTTTTTAGGCACGAGCCTCGGAAAGAGCGAGATGGAAACGCTCATGCGTCTTTCCGAAGCGGAATACCTCTTTTTCGACGAGGGCTTCCGGGGTGTTTCCTTCCCCGAGATTTGCAAAAGCGCTGAATTGAGCGGCGTTAAGCTTTATTATTTCGGCAGCGAGGGCGGGAACGATTTCCCCACGCTGTACAATATAAAAAGCCGCGCGGACGAGATTCCGTATAAGGATTTCACGGCGGCAAAAAGCGCCGTCAAGCCTGAAGACGACGATATGATTCTCTTCACCTCCGGCACTACGAGCGCCAGCAAAGGCGTCGTCACCTCCCATTTTTCCCGCGTTAACTCCGTTTATGCACACATCGCAGCCATGAGGGCGACCGAGGCGGACAAATTCTGCATCGCCATACCGATGTTCCACTGCTTCTCGCTCACGGGCGGGGTGCTGAGTGCGCTGCTATGCGGCGCCTGCGTCTGCTTCCCCGAAAACCGCCGCACGAGGACGCTTTTTGACTTTATCCAAACCAGCCGCATCACGGTTCTCCACGCCGTTCCCACGCTTTTTTCCGCCCTCCTTGCAAGGAACAATGTCGAAAGCTTTGACCTTTCTTCCCTGCGCGTCGGCTTTATCGGCGGCTCCATATATAAGCCGGAGTTTTTCGAGCGCGTGGCTGAGTCTCTCGGCTATAACCTCATGTCCTCCCTCGGACAGACGGAGACGACTGCCGGCTTCACCTTCTGCGATTATGACGACGACATGGCGGGAAAATCCCAGTGCGTCGGCAAATTCATGGAAAACATCGAGGGCATGATACGCGATCCGAGTACCGGCAAGCCCCAGCCCACGGGCATTCAGGGCGAGATCTGCGTCCGCGGCTTCTGCGTGATGAAGGGCTATGTGAACGCTCCGGAAATTACGAAGGACACCATACTCCCCGACGGATGGCTCAGAACGGGCGACATTGGCTTTATAGACGAAGAAAACCGCCTGCACATAACGGGCAGGCTCAAGGAAATGATTATCCGAGGCGGCGAAAACATCTCGCCCTTCGAGATTGAAAACGTCCTTATGGACGAGCCTGAGCTCGCCGAGGTCAAGGCCGTCGCCGTGCCGGACGAGCATTACGGCGAGGAAATATGCGCCTGCGTCGTTATGAAGGACGGCGCGAAGGCGGACGCCGTCAAGCTGCGCGAGCTTGTTCGCGGGCGTCTGGCGTATTTTAAGGTTCCCAAGTACATTTTGCAGATGGACGCGCTTCCGAAGACTTCGAGCGGCAAGGTTTCCCTGTCCGCGCTCAAGGATGCCGCCCGCACGAAGCTCGGCCTGTGAAAAGGGGTGTCAAGATGAAAAAAAGCTATGAAATGATCCGGGAAATCTTCAATTCATGCAGCAACAACCAAATGCGCGACGTTTTCATCTCCGAGGTCACGACGGACGATACCGATGCTGTCGCCCAAAGCTTTTGTGAGGGCAAGGATGTCACCTGCGAAAAATCCATCCTCGAAAACGGTTCCATCATTTACGACATAAATACCGACGGCATCCACCAGAGGATAGGCTTCACGGAGCTGTAACACAAAAAGCAAAAAAGCATTGAAGCGGTTCAACCAAGCCCGTTTCAATGCTTTTTTCTTCGTCATAGATAACAGTCGATACGCATGCAAAATCAGCTATCTTACAAGGCAAGATTCGCAGCTTTTTACCGTTCCTCGACCTTTTTCTTCAAGACCAGCCTGATAATAAGCAAGGCGGCGACTATAATAGCTGTGATTATCAAGGGCATAATCAGTTCTTCGTACCAAGGAGCGGAAATCAGTTCCAATATGCCCGGATTCTGCTTATAGAAAAAATACACATGGAGCGCTTTGCCGATAAAACTGCCAATCACACCCCACATAAGAATTTTGCAGAAATTTCGAGTCTTTTTCATAATGCCGCCCCTTATTTATTGATAATTCTCCGCATAATCACTTTCTATTGCAAAAAGCCCTTGCCCAATATAAACGGGGAAATACTTTGGCCCTATTACGCAGCTATATATGTTCTCGCCCTTGCCCTTGAAGCTTATCAGATAAGCGCCATAGGCGTCTGCATATTCAAGCCCGACACACTCAAGCTGCATTTTGGGGAAACGCTTATTTACATAGCGTTCTCCTGAAATTTTTGCAACCTGCATTTGAGCAACTCCAGAAAACCACAGCACGGCGATTATAGCGATAACAACAACGGGAATTGCCCTTTTGAGTTTTTTCATATCTTACTCTTTCTGTTAAATTATATCCTGTTTCTGCACTTGCGAGCATTTTCCGGCTATATTTATATCAGCCCCGCTACACCCCGTATTTATCATAAAACGGGGCGCAGGTTTTCGCCGCCGCAGCGAGGGAATTAAAGTCCGCCTTAATAATCTCGAACCTGTCGCCTTTGGTCAGGAACGGGTGCACGACCTTCGCTACCTCGGGGAAAAGCTCCGTCTTATCCCCGGAAAAATCTATCAGCAGGCAAAGATGCGGGACAAGCTCCGTATGCGTCTGTACGAGCATTATGTGCGCACGGTATATCCCCTCCCGGCTGTCAAAAAGAGCCGTAAGCCTGTTGGTGAGCTGTTTCGGCGAAACAAATAGCGGGATGAATAGCTTTTCATAGCAGTCGTTGGTTTTTTCAAAGGAAAAGCCCGCCGTGAGCGCGTCTATTTCCTGGATCTGCGGCAGGCGCAGCGTCATGGAGTTGCCGAACGGGTTTATCACGAGGCCGCTCACGGTCTCGCACTTTTCTATAACGATGCTCTTGAGCTTGTCGTATGGCAGAACCGTGGCACTCTCGCGCGGGAAGGGCCATTTTTCAAGCTCGCAATTATCAGTAAACAGTGGGAGAAAGGCTTCCCCGTCGCCGGTATTGATTATCTTTATCTCCGTGGGGTTATCCGCCTTGCACGGGATAAGGAAGCTTGAAGCGCGCAGGAGCCTGAAGAAGGCGCGCCGCCCCTCCGGCCCCGTTTCCGAAAGCTTCCGCCGCTCTTCATCAAGAGAAAAACCGGAAGAAAAATCCTCGTATGGCATCTCCATTTTTTCACCCTCCCCCGGATATAGGATCCTTCTCTACCAGTATAATACAAACTTTGCGTTTTAACAAGCGCAAGTTGCGGCAACAAGGCTTGACAAGAAAAAGGCCAAATATTATAATGTTATGCGTATGAGTTAAGTTAATATGCTGCATCGTTTCTCGCGTTATGACTGCCTCCCCGGCAGGCGCGAAGATTATGGAATCCGGTTGGAGTCCGGAGCTTTACCCGAAGCTGTAAGTATATTAGTCTGCCCCTCGCGGCGCGAGCCGGTCATTCGTGAAAGCGGAGAAGGCTGAGAGGCGGGTGCGAACGCTTTTCCGTTCATGTATACGAGCCAGAAGACCGACGATGATGGAGACCGAAGGGTTTCCGGTTTATTTCGGAAACAGGACGGATTGTGCTTTGGAAATAACGGACATGGCAAAAGCCATGTCCGTTTTTTATTTTTGGAGGTAACAATATGAAAAGCTTAAGAAAACGCTTTATTCCGCTTTTGCTCGTATTCGCGCTTATGCTGAGCTTCTGCGTCAGCGCCTCGGCATATACTGACGACGAGGTGAAAAAAGCGCTCGACGACACGGCGAAATGCATGTACGACATCGTCAAAAAGCCCGCGCCGGGCTCCATCGGCGGCGAATGGGTCGTTCTCGGCCTTACCCGCTGCGGCTTCGACGCGCCCGAGAAGTATTACCAGGATTATTACGCGACAGTGGAAGCCTACGTCGCCGCGCGCAAGGGCGTACTGCACAAGAAAAAGTACACTGAGTATTCCCGCATGATAATCGGCCTTTCCGCCATCGGCAAGGACGCCAGAGACGTCGGCGGTTACAATCTCCTCACACCTTTGGCGGATTACGACAAGACGATTTGGCAGGGCATCAACGGCCCCATCTGGGCGCTCATCGCGCTGGACTCGATGAACTATCCCATGCCGACCAATCCCGAGGCGGAAACTCAGGCGACCCGTCAGATGTACATTGACTGCATCCTCAGCCGCCAGCTTCCGGACGGCGGCTGGAGCCTCACGGGCGGAACCAAATACGCCACCGCGGGCGACAGCATTTCCGACCCCGACATCACCGGCATGGCGCTCCAGGCTTTGGCAAAATACCAGGATCAGCCCGCAGTCGCCAAAGCGTCTCAGGAGGCGCTGGAATGCATGAGCAAGCGTCAGGATAAGGACGGCGGTTTCGATTCCTGGGGCACCACGAATTCCGAAAGCTGCGTCCAGATGATAGTCGCGCTCTGCGAGCTCGGCATTCCGCTTGACGACGAGCGTTTCGTCAAAAACGGCAAGACCATGGTCGATAACCTCCTCACATTCTATATCCCCGGAAAGGGCTTCATGCACACGAAGGATTCCGGCTCCATGAACCAAATGGCTACGGAGCAGGCCTTCTATGGACTCACTGACATCTACAGAGTCACGTCCGGCATGCCGAGCCTTTACCGCATGAGCGACGCAAAAACCATAGCAGATTCCGACGAGGCCGTAGTCATCGAGCAGATCGGTCTTCCCGGAAAGCACGACGACGTCAAGACCCCCGGCGTTGTCGACGATACCAAAACCTTCCCGGACATTGCCGGCCACGCCAATCAGACGGCAATCGAGGCTCTTGCCTCCCGCGACATTATTAACGGCATGGGCGGCGGCAGCTTCGTGCCCGACAAAACCATGACCCGCGCGGAATTTGCAACCATCGTCGTCAAGGCGCTCGGTCTCGAATTTCTCGCTTTTGAAGAGGGTCAGAAGCCCTTCACCGACGTTCCCGAAAATGAATGGTACTATTTCTACGTTCACGCCGCGAGCTCCTATGGCATTGTAAACGGTGTGGGCGACGGCAAATTCAACCCCAAGGGCACCATCACCCGTCAGGACGCCGCCGTCATGGTAGCGCGCGCGGCAAAGCTCTGCGGCATGGATACGGAGTTTGACGAATCAACCTCCCGCGACATTATCGCCCAGTTCAGCGATTACGTCCAGTCCGACAAATACGCAAGGCCCGCCCTCGCCTTCTGCTACAACGAAAATATCCTCGATCAGTCCGAGCTTGACATCCGACCCAAGGAGTCAATCCTCAGATGCGAGATAGCTCAGATGCTCTATAACATGCTTGGCAAAGCCAAGCTTCTTTAAGGCGGTCTTAATATGTGGTGGAAAAAAAATAAATGGAAAGTAATAATCCCCTTGGTCGTCGTGGTCGTCCTCGCGTTCGCTTTTTGGTACGGCGGCGGCGCGCCGGGGCTTCAAGGCTGGAGCGTGGATAAAGAGGTCTCCGCATCCGCGCCTACGCCTACGCCTGCGCCGAGCGACGAGTCCGTTTCAGCGAGCGCTGAGCCCTCCCCTGCCGCACAGGACGAGACCGCGCCGACGGAAGGCGAAAACGAATCCCCCGCCGACGATGAGACTGCGACGGAAACGAGTCCCGAATCCGAAGACGCCGAAGAAACACCGGAATCCGAAGCCGAACCAGAAGCTTCTCCCGAGGTGGAAGCCTCTCCCGAGCCCGCGGAGGAACCCACTGGGCTCGATGCCCGTCCGGGCGGCGCCGAGGGCGGCATGAGCGTTTCGGAGAAGCTTGCTGCCGCGGCTGAAATTGCCGCAGGCGCAGGCATCGCCCCGCTTGGCGACGCGAGCTATTCCGAGGAAAACGGGATGCACATAGACCCCGCAACAGGCAAGGATAAATACATGACCGACCCCGTCCCCGAGGGCAAGCCCGTTCCCGTTGAGCCGGAGGACGTTGAAATCACTGACACGGCATACAAATGCACGATTTCCATATCCTGCAAAACGATTCTTGACAACATTTCATGGCTCGACCCGGAAAAGGTCGAGCTTGTACCCGAGGACGGATGGATACTCGAGCCCATAGAGGTCACTTTCTACGACGGTGAAAGCGTCTTCAATGTCCTTCAGCGCACCTGCAAGCAGAACAAGATACATATGGAATTCTCCAATAACCCCCTGTATCACTCTGCATACATCGAGGGAATACATAACCTCTACGAATTTGACTGCGGCGATCTTTCCGGCTGGATGTATAAAGTCAACGAATGGTTCCCCAACTACGGTTGCTCGCGCTACCAATTAAAAGACGGAGACGTTATCTGCTGGGAATATACTTGCAATCTCGGT
The DNA here is from genome assembly GCA_016290695.1 of Oscillospiraceae bacterium. Classification (GTDB taxonomy): domain Bacteria; phylum Bacillota; class Clostridia; order Oscillospirales; family Oscillospiraceae; genus RGIG6375. The sequence continues at coordinate 6,731 of JAEEUX010000034.1, read as the reverse complement.
ATAGACGTCGGCGGCTATTACGCCATGGGATAACGACGCTTTAATGCAATCGGAGTGAACACTTTTGAAAAACAGAGACACTTTTTCTTCGTATCATCCATGTATTAATTTTTTATATTTCGGTCTGGTATTATTATTTACCATGTGCTTTATGCATCCGCTGTGTCTGATAATATCGGCCCTGTCAGCAATTGCGTACAATATTTATCTGGACGGCAGAAAATCCGTCCGCTTCAACCTGATATACATGCTTCCGCTGCTGATACTTACGGCGATTCTGAACCCCGCTTTCAACCATGAGGGCGCGACTATACTGGCCTATCTTCCCTCGGGCAACCCCCTCACGCTCGAATCCATGATATACGGGCTGTGCTCTGCCGTTATGCTCATCGCGGTGATAGTGTGGTTTTCAAGCTACACTGCCGTGATGACCTCGGACAAGTTCGTCTACCTATTCGGCCGGGTCATCCCCGCGCTAAGCCTTGTTCTGTCGATGACGCTGCGCTTTGTTCCGAAGTTCAAGGCGCAGCTTCACGTTGTCTCAGAAGCACAGCGCTGCATCGGGCGTGACTTTTCGGAGGGCAGCGTCCTTCAGCGCATAAAAAACGGGATAACCATTCTTTCAATAATGATAACCTGGGCGCTCGAAAACGCGATAGAGACGGCAGACAGCATGAAAAGCCGCGGCTACGGTCTCCCCGGGCGCACGGCGTTCTCGATATACCGCTTCGATGAGCGCGATAAAAACGCGCTCGTCTGGCTCGTTTTCTGCGGAATTTATATCATCAGCGGTTGGGTAACGGGCGGTTATTATTGGCGCTATTACCCCACAATAAAGCACGCGGCATACGACCCGTTTCCCATCAGTTTTCTCTTGGTTTACCTGCTGCTGTGCCTCACACCGGTTATTATCAACATAAAGGAGGATAGGAATTGGAAGCGTTTGAGATCAGAAATTTAACATTTTCCTATCCCGAACAAGTCAAGAAAACTCTCGACGGCATAAATCTCAGCGTCCACCCCGGCGAATTTCTCGTCCTTTGCGGACCATCAGGCTGCGGAAAATCCACGTTTCTGCGTCAGCTCAAAACGGTTCTCGCGCCGCACGGCAGGCTTGAGGGTGAGATCCTCTTCGAGGGTCGGGCGCTAAGCGAGCTTGACGAGCGCGAGCAAAGCAGCAAAATCGGCTTCGTGCAGCAGTCGCCGGAAAACCAGATAGTCACCGACAAGGTCTGGCACGAGCTTGCCTTCGGGCTTGAAAGCCTCGGCTGCGATACGCCGACGATACGGCGGCGCGTGGCGGAAATGGCGTCATTTTTCGGGATACAGACATGGTTTTATAAGGACGTCACAGAGCTTTCCGGCGGCCAAAAGCAGCTTCTCAATCTTGCATCTATAATGGCGATGCAGCCCTCGGTGCTCATCCTCGATGAGCCGACGAGCCAGCTTGACCCCATCGCGGCCTCTGATTTTCTCGCCACCGTCGGCAAAATAAACCGCGAACTTGGGACGACTGTTATCCTCACGGAGCACCGGCTTGAGGAAGCCTTCCCCCTCGCCACCCGCGTCGCCGTAATGGACAGTGGTAAGCTCATATGCACGGGCACGCCCTCCGAGGTCGGAGAAGAGCTGCGCGGCGCGGGGCACGCCATGTTCCTTGCCATGCCAACAGCGATGCGCGTCTGGGCTTCGGTGACGGACGATTCCGCGTGTCCCATAACGGTACGCGACGGGCGCGAATGGCTCGTTCATTATACGGAAAAGCACGAGCTAAAGCCGCTTTCCCCGGAGGAAACGCAGCGCTGCTCCAATGAGATAGCACTGTCCGCGCACGATGTTTGGTTCAAGTACGAAAAAGACCTGCCCGATGTAGTCCGCGGGCTGGAGCTTGAGGTAAAAAAAGGCGAATTTCTCGCGCTGCTCGGCGGCAACGGGACCGGCAAAACGACGAGTCTGAAGCTGCTCGGCAATATCCTTAAGCCCTATCGCGGCGAAATCAAAGCCTCCGGGAGCATCGGCGTCCTGCCGCAGAACCCGCAAAGCCTGTTTGTAAAAAAGACGGTGCGCGAGGATTTGGCGGAGATACTTAAAATGAAAAAGCTGCCGGCCGAAGCGCGTGACGCGAAAATCGCGCGGATAGTGCGCCTTTGCCGCCTCGAAGAATTGCTCGACCGCCATCCTTACGACCTTTCCGGCGGCGAACAGCAGCGCGCCGCGCTGGCAAAAACGCTCCTGCTCGACCCCGAAATTCTCCTCATGGACGAGCCGACAAAGGGCCTCGACGCGGAATTCAAGCAGGTTTTCGCCGAGATACTGCAGGTTTTGCTGCGGCGCGGCGTAACGATACTCATGGTAAGCCACGACGTTGAGTTCTGCGCCAGCTACGCGTACCGCTGCGCGATGTTTTTCGACGGCGGCATAGTCAACGACGCCGCGCCCCGCGCGTTTTTCTCGGGCAACAGCTTTTACACCACCTCCGCCAACCGCATGTCGCGCTTCACCGGCGCGGGCGCCGTCACGGCCGAGGAGCTGATGGAAATATGCGGCGGCGAACTGCCGCCCGCCCCTGTGCTGCCGGAGGACGATTTTGTTCTCCCCGAGCCTGCGGAGGAATCGCCGGACTGGAAGCCGAAGAAGCTTCCACTGTGGCGCAAAATAATCGCCGCCATTTCCGGCCTCGGCTTCATCGCGCTCTTCGTGCAGACGCTCAGCATAACGGACCTGACCACGCTTATAACGAGTTCGGGCCTTACGGCGCTGGCAAACTCCCAGATGGTGCTATACGGCCTGCTCATTCTGTGTCTGGCCGTGTTCGCGGCGGCAATCGGGCGTCGCGCAAAGCCCCCCGCCGTCCTCCAGACTCCGCGCGAAAAGCGCAAGCTCGCGAAGCGAACTGTTCTCGCGACGGTGCTGATCATCCTGCTCATCCCGCTTACGCTTTTCATTGGCGAGTTTTACCTCTCCGGGCGCAAATATTATTTCATCTCCCTGCTAATTATGCTTGAATGTATGCTGCCCTTCTTCCTCATCTTTGAGGGGCGCAAGCCCCAGGCGCGCGAGCTCGTTATAATCGCCGTTCTGTGCGGCATCGGCGTAGCCGGGCGCGCTGCGTTCTTCATGCTTCAGGAGTTCAAACCCGTCATGGCGCTTACGATAATCGCGGGCGTAGCCTTCGGCGGCGAAACGGGCTTCCTCGTCGGCGCAATGACGATGCTTGTCTCGAACGTGATGTTCTCGCAGGGGCCGTGGACGCCGTGGCAGATGTTCGCCATGGGCATCATCGGTTTCCTCGCGGGCGTCCTGTTCCGCAAGGGCATCCTCCGGCGCGGCAGAGTCTCGCTCTGCATTTTCGGAGCGCTTGTCTCGATAGTAATATACGGCGGAATAATGAATCCAGCCGCCGCGCTCATCTGGTCGACGGAAATAAACTGGAAGGTACTGCTGACATACTACATATCCGGCGTCCCGGTAGACTGCGTCCACGCCGCCGCAACATTCTTCTTCCTGTGGTTCGCCGCCGAGCCGATGCTCGAAAAACTTGACCGTATAAAAGTTAAATACGGCCTCGTTGAGTAAGCGAGATATAACACGAAAAGACCTCAACCGACGCTTATGAGTCCAGTTGAGGTCTTTTCGTATCCAAATCAGTTTTTGTATTTTGCCATAACCTGCCGCACACACTTGTCAAGCAGCCCGGCGCACACCCAAAACAGCGGCGTAACTATCGCAATAGAAAACGCGAAGAACGAATGTACTGCGTAGCCGATAACTCCGGCGGCAAAAATCACGACGAGCGGTGAATACTTCGCCGCTTTCAGCGCCCGCACAGCAAGAGAAACCAAAAACGCAACATAGAGCGCGACGCCAATTACGCCCACACAAACTGCAATCTGAATAAAATCGTTGTGCGCGAAGTCAACCACCGTGTTCGGCGAAAGCTCCTGATAAGCGGAATTATACACTGAGAAACGCGAGAAAAAGGTTCCCGGGCCGCTTCCGATAATCGGCATTTTCCCGACAAGCTCCAAGGAGTGCTTCCATATAAATCCGCGCCCGCTTCCGGCCCGATCATCGAGCCTTCCATGCAGAAATTCGGAGGCTTCGTGCAACAATCTGTTATTTCCGCTGTAAAGGAATATTACTGTCAACCCAGCAATAACGAGTACTATCAGCAGCGCTGCAACGCCGCGGCGGATATACTTCGGTTTCAGCTTAAACTCACGCTTTATAAGCCCCAGCACTGAGCCTATAACGGCGAAAAGCAATGCTGCTGCGACTGTAAACCAAAACATCTTGTCAGGTTCGCGGTAATTATAATTCGGAAAAATCCTATAAACAGCATAACATATCGCCAAAGCTGCCCATGAAATCAGCGCGCGGGACAGTTTTTTGCGCGAATCAACGAGATACGGCAGCGTAACCACGAAAGCCACAGCAAGACCGAGCTTGCCGCTGTCCACGTCTGCGGCAAGCTGAACGTAAAACATCAGCATCGCACCGGGAAGGCAAATCCACCTCAGCTTCGAATCCAAAATGCAGAACGCGCAAACCAGAACCGGCACACAAACCGCCGTAACGCCGGAAAAACAGTCCTTATTCCCGAGCGTTGCGAGGAAAGAGGAATTATAATAATCATAGCCCTCGGGGAACATCACCGTCGAGCGAAAAATCTGCAAAACTCCTATAAAACCCATCACCGCAGCGGCGAGCGCAAGCCCATAAACCGGCTTTGCGCTGTACTCGCCCCAAAAAGAAAGGCAGAAGAAAATCGCCCCGTAAAGCAGCATTGAATACAGGCCCTCGTAGCGCGATTGCCCCGTCCAGACTTCGCCGCTCGGATAGGGCGAAGCTATAGCTGAAATTACTCCCCAAACAAGGTAGGCAAGGACAAAAATCTGCGGCAGCGTCAACCGTTGAAAGCCTTCCTTTCGCCGAAGCGTAAGCTCCTTCGAGCTGCAAAATACATATAAAAATATAATCGCGCAAAGCACGACATATATCATCGTGAAAACGCGGAAATAGAGATATTTACTCTCCGTTATGTTAAAATAACCCTGTGTTCCGGGCAAAAGCGGAAAAACCGTAAGCATAAGCGTCGAAAAGCCAAACGTAAGCTTTTCCCAGTAAGCGCACTTCTGCCGCCCAGGCAAGACGTCCGCGCGTACAAGAGGTTTTTGGGCCGACTCCGCCGCATTAACGCCGTTTTTCGCGCTTTTCAGGCTGTATTTGTTTTTTTTCATGTGAAGCTCTCCATCTTGTGAAATTGGCTGTATGCCATGTTAATTGTAATATAAATGTATAATCCATTTTCTCAAATTTATGTTATTATTATAAATGATAAAGCCAAACAATGCAATCCCAATATGTTATATATGCCGCCTGTGGGCCGGGGAGGGCGGTGCTATACGCCGCAGCACCGCACTACGATATTGCGGAAATCCCATATGGTTCATGCGCACTCCCCTGTGGGCCGGGGGCTTGCCCCCGGCATGGCAGTTGAACCTTGCATATATGCAATTTGGTTGATGATAATAAAAATCCTGAACCGTAGGGGCGGGCGACCTCGACCGCCCGCCGCGCATAGCGCGGTCTGCTTTCCGCAACTGTCTAACTGCCTCGCATAATCCCGTTGCAAACTCGCGGGACGTCCAGTGGCCGTCCCCTACAAACAAACTTGTTTTTCTGCACCATCCCAATATTACATCAATGTTACAAATGTCCCGTAACTATTGCAAATCTCAAAACGCGGTGATATTATATCCGCGTAAATGGGGCGAAATGCGTCCCGATCAATCCGATGTCCGCGCAAAATTTTTAATGCGCTGACATAAAACAAAAGCCCGTATTCATGTTTTCGGGCAAAAATTTAAACAGGAGGAAAAAGAACATGAGAAATCTCAAGAAGTTGCTTTCTGTAGTTCTCGTCGTCGCGATGATCGCCAGCCTTTGTGCTGTTGGCTCCTTCAGCGCTGCCGCCGCAGAGTACAGCGAAGTAACGAACTATGACGAAGCTGCCGCCGTTATCACCGGCGTAGGCGTCATGGACGGCTATGAAGACGGCACCATGCAGTATGACAAGGCTGTTACTCGTGAAGAGGCTGCCGCCATCATCTGCAGAGCTCTTATCGGCGTTGATACCGCTAAGAAGCTTACCACTGCTGTTGCTCCCTTCTCCGATGTAGCTGCGAACCGTTGGTCCGCTCCTTACATCAACTACCTCAAGGCTCAGGGCATTGTTAACGGCAAGTCCGCTACTCAGTTCGACCCCACCGCTGAGGTTACCGGCGTTGAGTTCGCAAAGATGATGCTTTGCGCTGTCGGTTACGGCAAGGCTGGCGAGTTCGTCGGTGCAAGCTGGGATGTCAACACCATCACCGCTGCTAACAACAACGGCGTTTACACCGGCACCCTCGCTACCGACCTCACCGCTCCCGCTACCCGTGAGCAGTGCATGCTTTACACCTTCAACGCTATCACCCGCGTTCCCACCGTCAGCTTCAACACTACCTTCCAGTCCTACTACACCGGCACCAGCGTTATGAACGGTTCCGGCAGCAAGGTTACTGATGCTAACGTAGGTAATGCTGCTAATGCTGACTACAAGGCAACTCTTGCTTATTCCAAGTTTAAGCTTGTTAAGACCGTTGACGGCATCGACGATTATGGTCGTCCTGCTGCAACTTGGGCTTTCGAGGGTGGCAAGGTAATTTCTAATGCTGTTGAGAGCCAGG
>JAEEUX010000275.1 GCA_016290695.1 Oscillospiraceae bacterium | reverse complement strand
ATAATAACATTTTAGTGGTTATCTTACTTTCAATTGCTTTTTCCTTGCCGCTTGTACGGCAATCGAAATAGCAAGCAAATTTACCATATCTATTTAAAATGAGATAATATATTATGATATAAAATGTTTTATTTCCTAAGACATTCATCACATATCACATCCGAAGCAGGTGACGCCTTATGAAGCTCATGATAATCGACGGCAACAGCATACTCAACCGCGCGTTTTACGGCATACGCGGCCTTACTACCGCCTCCGGCACGCCGACGAACGCCATTTTCGGCTTTCTCAACATAATGCACAAGCTCTGCACGGAGCTCGCGCCGGACGCGCTTTGCGTCGCCTTCGACCTCAAGGCTCCGACCTTCCGCCACAAGATGTACGACGCTTATAAGGCCACGCGAACCGGTATGCCTGAGGAGCTTGCCGCGCAGCTTCCCTATATAAAGAAAATCCTTGACGCGATGAACATCCCGCGCTACGAGCTTGAGGGCTTTGAGGCGGATGATATCATCGGCACGGTCTCGCGCCGATGCGAGGCGGTGGGCTGGGAATGTCTCGCCGTAACGGGCGACAGGGACAGCCTCCAGCTAATCACGGACAAGACCCACATCGAGCTCATAAGCTCCCGCCCCGGCTCCAGCGATTACACGGAGTACGACAGGAACGTTTTTTTCGATAAATACGGCTTTGAGCCGATAAACCTCATAGACTGCAAGGCCCTCATGGGCGACTCATCGGACAACATTCCCGGCGTTGCCGGAGTGGGCGAAAAGACGGCGACGGAGCTTATCGGGAAATTTGCCACTCTCAGCGCGGTCTACGACGCTATCGGCAGCGGTGAAATAAAAGCTTCCGTCGAGAAAAAGCTTGAAGCAGGGCGTGAAAACGCGGAGCTGTCCTATAAGCTCGCTACGATTGACACGGCGATCCCGCTTGATTTTTCGCCCGAGGCTAACCTTCGCCGCGAACCGGATAACGACGAGCTCTACAGTCTTTTCATGGAGCTTGAATTCAATAAATTCATGGATAAATTCGGCGTGAAGCCGCCCGAGAGCGGCGTTCCCGTGCGCGAGGCCGAGTCCGTTCCGTCGGATTATGATACGGTATCCGACCTTTCCGTGCTCGACAGAGCGCTCGCCGCTGAGTCCGTTTTTATATGGTTCGGCGATGGCGACGAAGCATTTTTCCGCTGCGGCGGGAATAGCTGGCTTCTCAGCCGCGATAAGTTTTCCGGCGACTATAACGCTGCGTTGGAGCGTCTTTTTTCCCGCCCGGATAAATGCGGCTGGAACGTGAAGGACGTTCAGCGAAGGCTGCTTGAGCTATCTGTCCCGCTCACGCCGTGGCGCTTCGACGCCGCGCTCGCCGTTTACCTGCTGAACCCCTCCGAAGGCAATTTCAGCATAGAGCAGAGCGCCGCAAAATATTGTGCTCTTCGTCTTGGCGAAGCAGGCGGTGAAAACGTTCAGCTTTCGATGCTCGACGCGGAAAAGGATGGTGAAAACGGCGCACAGCGCGCCTTTGCGCTTGAAGCGCTCTACCCCGTTCTCTCTGCAAAATTGGAGGAAGCGGGCATGACTTCCCTTCTCTGCGACATGGAACTGCCCCTTTCCACCGTCCTTGCTGAAATGGAGCATAAGGGCTGTCTGCTCGATAAAAACGCGCTTATGAGCTTCGGAAAAATGCTTTCGGAAAAGATAGAATTCTTTGAAGAGCAGATTTACGCAATAGCGGGAAAAAAATTCAACATCAACTCCACAAAACAGCTTGGTGCGCTCCTTTTTGACGAGCTCGGCCTCCCGCACGTCTCCAAAACCAAAAGCGGCTACTCGACTAACATCGAAGTCCTCGAAAAGCTTCTCGGCAAGCACGACATAATCGAATACATCATAGAATACCGCCGCTTCACGAAGCTCAAATCCACCTACGCGGACGGGCTTCTCAAGGAAATAAAACCCGACGGGCGCATCCACACGAAGTTCAACATGACGGCGACGGCGACGGGCCGCTTATCCTCCGCAGAACCGAACCTCCAGAACATTCCGGTTCGCACGGAGCTCGGCGGCGAATTCCGCAAAATGTTCGTCGCGCCGGAGGGCTGGCTGCTCGTTGACGCGGACTACTCGCAGATTGAGCTGCGCCTGCTAGCTCACATTTCCGGCGACGAAAACATGATAAAAGCCTTCGCCGAAGGGCGCGATATCCACCGCTCCACGGCCTCGGAGGTCTTCGGCGTTCCGCTTGAGGATGTTACTCCTCTCCAGCGAAGCCGCGCCAAGGCCGTAAACTTCGGCATAGTCTACGGCATATCCGAGTTCTCGCTTTCGCAGGACCTCAGAATCAGCCGTGCCGAGGCCAAGCAGTATATCGACAGCTACCTTGAAACCTACAGCGGCGTGCGGCAGTACATGGCGGACATCGTGGAAAAGGCCAAGCGCGACGGCTACGTTTCAACGCTTTTCGGGCGGCGGCGCTATCTGCCGGAGCTTGAAAGCCGCAACCGCAATATCCGTACCTTTGCCGAGCGTGTCGCGCTGAATATGCCCATACAAGGCACGGCGGCAGACATCATGAAGCTTGCGATGATAAACGTATCGCGGCGCTTTAGCGACGAAAACATGCGTGCCCGCCTCATTTTGCAGATACATGACGAGCTCATAGCCGAATGCCCCGCCGAGGAAGCGGAAAAAGCAAAGGAGATACTCATAGAGGAAATGGAAGGCGCCGCCAGGCTTTCCGTAAAGCTTCTCACAGAAGCCGGCATCGGAAAGGATTGGCGCAGCGCAAAGTAACGGAGAAAACGATATGGAAATTGTTAATCTCAGTGAAAACCTACTCTCCGAAGCCGAGGAGCTTGAAAAGAAATGCTTTTCCATGCCATGGTCGCGCGA
>JAEEUX010000274.1 GCA_016290695.1 Oscillospiraceae bacterium | reverse complement strand
TCGGGAGCATAAGGTTGTCGTTCCTCTTCTTTGCCTTTTCATTCACCTCGCGGCAATAATCGAATTTATCCTCGTCGACCATTGAGGTTCCGACGGAGCCGCCCATCGCCTTCATGAAGGTGTAGGACATTCCGCCGCCGATAATAAGCGTATCGACCTTTTCAAGGAGATTGTTTATAACGCCGAGCTTATCGCTGACCTTCGCTCCGCCGAGGACGGCGACGAAGGGGCGCGTCGGGTTCTGGAGCGCGCCGCCGATGGCGCTCAGCTCCTTCTGGATGAGAAGACCGCAGACCGACGGGAGATAGGCCGCGACGCCCGCAGTGGAGGCATGGGCGCGGTGGCAGGCGCCGAAGGCGTCGAACACGAAAACGTCGGCAAGGGAGGCAAGCTCCTTGGCAAATTCGGGGTCGTTAGCCTCCTCACGCTTATCGAAGCGGACGTTTTCGAGCATCATGAGCTCGCCGGGGCGAAGCGCCTGAGCCAGCGAACGCGCCGATTCTCCGACGATATCCTTCGCCATCTTAACGGGCAGCTCAAGCAGCGACGAAACCCTCTTGGCTATCGGCAGAAGCGACTGGTCGGCGACATACTCGCCCTTCGGACGCCCGAGATGAGAGCAAAGAATTATCGCCGCGCCCTGCGAAAGAACGTACTGAATGGTAGGCAGGGCGGCGGTTATGCGCGTATCGTCGGTGATGACGCCCGTAGCCATGGGGACGTTGAAATCGCAGCGGAGAAGGACCTTCTTTCCCTTGAGGTCAATATCCTTGACTGACTTTTTGTTGTAATTCATGAGACTTAAAACCTCCAAAATTATCCGCGCGGCGTTCGCGTGCGGCGCAGATTTTCCCTCACCAATATATAGTTTAATTATTTCTATTTCGCCTTCAAAAGCCCTGCGTAACCCGTCTGGCGCAGCGCCTCGTAGCACATGACGGCGACGGAATTGCCGAGGTTCATGCTCCGCGCCTCCTCGCGCATCGGGATACGCAGGCAGCGGGAGGCGTAACGCTCGCGCAGCCAGTCCGGCAGACCCTTAGTTTCCTTGCCGAACATTAGCCATGGGTCGGGCCCGTAGCTCAGGTCGGTAAAGCAGGTGCCGCCCTTCGTCGTGGCGAGCCAGAGGTTTTCGTCTCCGTGCTGCGCGAGAAATTCGTCTATCCCGTCGTAAACCGTGATATCCACGAGATACCAGTAATCGAGCCCGGCGCGCTTGACGGCCTTGTCGGAAATATCGAAGCCGAGAGGGCGGACGAGATGGAGCCTTGCGCCCGTAACGGCGCAGGTGCGGGCGATGTTGCCGGTGTTCTGCGGGATCTCCGGCTCAACGAGGACGACGTTTAACATAAACTACCTTCTGCTTTCATGGCATATTTTAACTAATGTATAATATCTCAAAAGTGCCGGTTTTTCAAGATATAAAGCGCATATTTGGAACTTTTTTTGAAAAAAAGTTCGGCCTGAGCGGGAAGAGTCAAAAATGCGCTGAAAAACGGCTCGAAAAAACGCAATATACGGGCAAACTGCTCAAAGCTCCGCCGCGCGGAGAAATATGCGCGTCCCGAAGCTTGTATAAATTGCCCTCCCGGTCTATAATAGTTTTGCGCAAAACAAAATCCGGCGCAAAGCGCCGCAACGGGTGATTTCCATGAACAACACCATTTACATCGTCGTCCCCTGCTATAACGAAGAAAAAATGCTCCCGCTCAGCGCCCCGCGCCTCGCCGAGAAGCTGCGCGCGCTCATAGCCTCCGGTAAGGCCGCCGGGGACAGCCGCATCCTTTTCGTGGACGACGGCTCGCGCGACGCCACCTGGGAGCTTATACGCGCGCTGCACGAAGCCGACGCCATATTCTCCGCGCTGCGCCTTTCGCGCAACCGGGGCCACCAGAACGCGCTCATGGCGGGGCTTGAATACGCCTCCTCGCGCGCCGACGCCTCCATTTCCATCGACGCCGACCTGCAGGACGATATAAACGCCATGGACGCCATGGCGGAGCATTTCGCCGCCGGCTGCGACATAGTATACGGCGTGCGCTCGGACAGAGCCGCGGACAGCGCCGCCAAGCGCGGCACGGCGCAGGGCTACTATAAGCTCGTCAGCCTCCTCGGCGGCGAAATCGTGTATAACCACGCCGATTACCGCCTCATGAGCCGCCGCGCAATGCTCGCGCTCATGCAGTTTCCGGAGAAAAACCTCTTCCTGCGCGGCCTCGTGCCGATGCTCGGCTTCAAAACCGCCGAGGTAAAGTACGCGCGCCTCGAGCGCGAGGCCGGGGAAAGCAAATACACCCTCGCGAAAATGTTCAACCTCGCCGCGGACGGGATAACGTCGCTCAGCGCGCGCCCGCTGCGGATAATGGGCGCCTTCGGCGCCGCGGTCTTTGCGCTCGGACTGCTTGCCGTGATAGTCCTCACCCTTTGCGGCGCGGGCGGCGTGTGGCTTGTCCTCGCCTCGGTTTGGAGCGCCGCCGGCATGGTGCTCGCCGGGCTCGGTTTAGTGGGCGAATACGTCGGCAAGGCATATATCGAGCTGAAAGCAAGACCGCGCTATTTTATCGCGGATATTTTGGAATAGTTCGCTTCGCCGCAGACCCATGCGGGACGTTCGGGGGCTGTCCCCTGCGTTCTTACATTCATCGCGGAACAAAAGACCGGAGCAGCATTTGCCGCTCCGGTTTTTTATTAGGGCAACACCGCATAATTCCCGGCACATATCTTACTTGCAGAATATTCCGTCATATCGTCCCAAAATACTCGGCAATACACAAAGTATTACCTGCGTTTTTTGAACAATCTGACGAAAATCCTGACGGCGCAATCTATGCGCCGGAATTATGCGGTGTTGCCTTAAGAGTCTGTAAAAATGTATTTTTGTGTTGATATAATGCCGAGCTTATTATATAATGATT
>JAEEUX010000273.1 GCA_016290695.1 Oscillospiraceae bacterium | reverse complement strand
AGAAGGCGCGGGATTGCCCGCGCGCTGCTGACGGAGCTCGAAAAAAGCGCGGAGGGCCTCGCCTTCCTGACGCTGGAGGTGCGCGAATCGAACAGCGCGGCGCAGGCGCTTTACGTCTCGCTCGGGTATCTGCCCGTCGGGCGGCGGCCGCGCTACTATGAGCGCCCCGTCGAGGACGCGCTTCTCATGACCAAATACTTCACGGGTCGGTGAAAAACATGCTCATTCTTTCAGTCGAATCCTCCTGCGACGAGACGGCAGTCGCCGTAACGGAAAACGGCAGGCGCGTCCTCGCAGACGCCATAGACTCGCAGGTCGCGCTGCACGCCGTCTACGGCGGCGTCGTGCCGGAGCTCGCCTCACGCAGGCACGCGGAGATAATAGCCCCGCTGGCCGAGCGCGCGCTCTCGGACGCGGGCGTAACGCGCGCGGATATAGACGCCGTCGCCGTCACGGCGGCGCCGGGCCTCATAGGCGCGCTGCTCGTCGGGGTGAACTTCGCCAAATCCGCCGCGCTCGCGCTCGGCGTGCCCCTCATCCCCGTGCACCACATACGCGGCCACATAGCCGCGAACTATATAGCCCACCCGGAGCTCGAGCCGCCCTTCGTCGCGCTCGCGGTCTCAGGCGGGAACACGCTGCTGGCCGAGGTGCGCGGCTACACGGACATCCGCGTGCTCGGCTCGACGCGCGACGACGCGGCCGGAGAATGCTTCGACAAGTCCGCGCGGGTCCTCGGCCTGCCATATCCAGGCGGCGCGCAGCTTGAGAAGCTGGCGCAGGACGGCGACCCTGACAAATACCCTCTGCCTCGCGCCCACGTCGCGGGAAACCCGCTCGACATGTCCTTCTCCGGGCTCAAGACCGCCGTCGTCAACATAGTCCACGGCGCGGAACAGCGCGGCGAGGAGATTGACAGAGCCTCCCTCGCGGCGGCTGTATGCCGCGCGGTATGCGACACGCTCGTCCCGCGCGCCATAGAGGCTCTCGAGGCGACGGGGCTCGACACGCTCGCAGTCGGCGGAGGCGTCGCGGCGAACGCGCATCTTCGCGCGGCGCTGGAAAAAGCCTGCGAAAAAAAAGGCGCGAAGCTCTATATCGCGCCGCTCTCCCTCTGCGGAGACAATGCCGCCATGATAGGCTGTCAGGGCTATTACGAGTACCTCGCAGGCGTCCGCGCCGACCTCTCGCTCAACGCTTACGCGACGATGGACGTCGACGCTCTGCGCTTCTGACGTGAAGGTTCGTGAGCATCCGAATTCATTCTGACGGAAGGGCTGTCGCGCTTGTTGTTATGTCTACTATTTCATAATGTTGATTTCTTGGGTTTTATCACTTGACTTAGCTGACATTTATTGTAAATTACACTTGTAGTCCCCTGCCCATGCCATGTTCCGCATCGTTGAAAACTCTGTTGATAATGTTAATAACTCAATGTAATGCAATTCTCTGAGATGATTATGTAAATCTATTTTTGAGCTTTTTTTGAGCTCCGGGCGGCGGTCTCCGGGCCTGCCGGGCGCGGTTATCCGGAGCATCAATAAACATAATGCAAGTTACCTGAAATTATCGCGGCGGTTTACTTGCAAAAATCGCCCGGGGCTTGCGCCCGTTTGAGGACGGGCCCGGCGACGTCGTTTTTGAATACAAAAAGTAATCACGGATATTTGTTCTCCACTCTTGACAAAAGCGATGCTTGTGGTTATAATTAGCGTGTTTTGCTGGTGTAGCTCAGTCGGTAGAGCAGCTGATTCGTAATCAGCAGGTCGGGAGTTCGAGTCTCCCCACCAGCTCCAGAAAAAAGCACTTGCTTTTGCAAGTGCTTTTTTCAACGAGATCCGTCCTTGCGGACGGGTGAAATCCGCCTCCGGCGGGTGAAATCGCTTCGCGGTGATATCCCGCTCCGCGGGGTTAAGGACGGATCTCATTTCACCGTGAGCGCAGCGAACGATTTCACCTGAGGACGCAGTCCGAAGATTTCACATCCCGCGCAGCGGGATATTTCACTAAATCCTTTGGAAGTTGAATATGAAAGGGAACTGTTACTATTTATATTACTATTGATGGAAGCCCAAGCGAGTTGAAAGATGGAGATCGGGTTCGTACAGATTGCAAGGAAGACGGGATACTCTGCAAAACGATACGCCGGATCCTTGTCGCCTCCATCAACACGGCAAAAGAGAACATGAGTTGAAGAAGCACTTGCCTTTGCAAGTGCTTCTTTCAATGAAATAGTTCCACCGGCGTGGATCTGTGAAATACGCTGCGCGCGTGAAATACGCCTTCGGCGAGTGATATATGCTTCGCATGTTGTGGAACGGATATCAAATCATGCCGGGCAAAGAACGGCAGATCATGTCGCGAAACGACAGATCGTTCCATATATCTCCATCCGGTATAAGCGGCTCTCTGGAGCCGCTTATATTATTACTACGGTAGTATTTTGGCGAAGTTCCCGTACCTATATCCGTGGGGAGGCTCAAAGCCGGAACCGGTATATTCTGAATAAAGGAGAAAATGAAAAATGACGGAAGAAGAATTCGACCTTTTCTGCCGAAAGCATTCTTACGATGAGGAAGACGCCGCGTGCGCCAGGAGGATCCTTCGCGAGCGGCCCGACGTCGCCGACAGACCCGATTGGATCCATACAGCCGTCGGCGAGATGGTGAACTCAAAGTACTGGCAGGTGGAGCTCAGCGTAAACGACGCGCTGGAGTATACGAAGGCGCTCAAGGCCTTCGAGGACGGATACATCGAGAAATGGTTCGGCATCACCGATGAGAACCGGGAACAGAAAGAACTGGAGCTTCTGGCCGGGCTCGCCGACTGGCTGGCGAAAGACCTGGACGAGATCGAAGAGGAGCCGGAGCCATTCGCGGAGAAAGGACGGGGCTTCGACGCCTACGCGGTCGCCCTGGACGCCCTC
>JAEEUX010000272.1 GCA_016290695.1 Oscillospiraceae bacterium | reverse complement strand
AGCGAGGAAATGCTCAACGGCATCATGGACAAGGTGGCAAACGGCGAAATTCAGGTGCTCGTCTGTACAACCATAATTGAGACCGGCATAGACATCCCGAACGTGAATACCCTCATAATTGAGGACGCGGACCGTCTCGGGCTCGCCCAACTCCATCCGATAAGAGGGCGTGTCGGGCGAAGCTCGCGCCACGCCTTTGCATATCTCACATATCGCAAAGGAAAGGTTCTCACAGAGGTCGCCACGAAGCGGCTTTCCGCGATAAGAGAGTTTGCGGAGTTCAACTCCGGCGTAAAAATCGCCATGCGCGACCTTGAAATCCGTGGCGCAGGCAATATTCTCGGTGCGGAGCAGTCCGGTCACATGATGAACGTTGGCTTTGATATGTATATGAAGCTGCTGGAAGAGGCCGTTCTCGAAGAAAAGGGCGGCAAAAAAACAAAGACGGAATGTACAGCGGACCTCAACGTGACCGCGCTGATTCCGGACGATTATATAGATACTGCCGAACAGCGCATGGATATATACCGTCGAATAGCCTCTATAGGCTCCCGCGAGGATAAGGAAGATATTATTGATGAACTTATTGACCGTTACGGCGAGCCTCCGAACGAAGTAAACGCACTGATTGACATTGCGCTTCTGCGCGTTGACGCTTCAAAATGCGGAATATGCGATATCAGTCAGCGTGGAGGAAGAATTTATTTTAAAATTACCGATTTTAATATGGAGTTAATAAGTGGCCTTTATAATCTAAGCGAATTCAAGGGACGCCTTAAGGTTGAGGCGGGAGCTGAACCGAGCGTCAGCCTCAAAATATCAAAACAATACGAAATTATCAAAGAAGCTTCGGCTTTTTTGAAAGCATACATGAGTCTACAAGAAGGAACAAAAAACGAAGGAGTTAATGACACATGAAATTATTCAGAACTATTTTTGCTTCAGTAGCCATCCTTGCGCTCATTCTTTCCTGTTTTTACGGCTGCCAAAAAGCAGACGAAAACAACGCATCAGAATCCGCAAGCCCTGAGCCCACAGCATCACAGGCAGAATCCACACAGCCCGATGTTTCTCCCGACGATACGCCCGAGGACGAGCCCGCCGCCGAAATCACAAAGCCCGGCAACCCAAATTATACATCCGAGACAGTTATTGCGACAGTGAACGGCGAGAATCTTTATTGGGACGAATATAAGTACTGGCTCGCTTCCAGTCTCATTTACGGCGGATACGACCCCAGCAGCGAAACCGATTGGGACGAGGAACTGTATGAGGGATTCACCTTTGCTGATTACGTTAAGATGGATGCGCTGGATTCTGTTAAGCTTTACAGAGCCGTGAATAGCAAAGCAAAAGAAATGAACATCTCTCTTACCGAGGAAGACATTGCAAATATTAACGACGTTATCAACAGTCAATCCGCCCAGTTTGAGACGGAAGAAGAATACAAACAGTATTTAAAGGATAATTACCTCAGTGAGGAGCTTATTCGTTACCTGCTTGAGTCGTCCTGCTATTATTATAACATTTTCGTTGATATTTATGGCGCAAATGGCGAAAAGCTTTCTGATGACGATGTTTATTCCTTTGCAGACGAATACCAGGTGTTGAGAGCAAAACATATTCTTATGAGCAACAAGGACGGAGAAGGAAACACTCTTTCTGACGAAGAAATGGAAGAAAAACTAAATAACCTCGTAAGAATGAAGGCTGCAATCGAAGCTTCCGACAATCCGGTCGAGACCTTCCACAGTGTAATGGTAGAAAACTCCGAGGACCCCGGTGTAGTCTCTAACGAAGACGGCTATCAGTTCACTACAGGGTATATGGCCAGTTCCTTTGAAGAAACCATAAACGGACTAAAGGATTACGAAATCAGCGACATAGTAGATATCGGTTATGGCTATTCTCTCATAATGAGGCTGCCTCTTGACCCTGAGCAGCAGCTTCTTTCCTACATGGGCAGCGGTTCTCTCCGTTACTCCGCAGCTAACGCCGCGTTCCAAAATCTCACTGGCACGTGGAGCAGCGAGCTTGAGGTCGTACCTGCAGATGCTCTGAACGATCTCGTTCTTTCTGAGTGGTTCTGATTATAATATTGTGTAATAACGGGCTGTGCCTAATGGCGCAGCCCGTTATGTTTCATATCGAATTATTCGTCTACAGCGAGAGCTTTTGCTTCCTCAATTATCTTCTGCTGAACGGGAGCAGGAGTTTCATCATATCTGATGAACTTAAAGCTGAAAGAGCCTCTGCCCTGCGTCATGGAACGAAGGTCGATGGCATAAGTGCTCATTTCGGCCATGGGAACCTCGGCTTCAACCTCTTGAAGGCCGCCGCTTACCGGGTTCATACCGTTAACTCTGCCGCGGCGCTTATTAAGGTCACCGATAACGTCGCCCATGTAGCTGTCGGGAATAACAACCTTCAAAAGACCAATAGGCTCAAGGATTACAGGAGAAGCATCGGGAAGCGCAGCCTTGTAAGCAAGGCTCGCCGCCGTCTTGAACGCCATTTCAGAGGAGTCGACAGGATGGTAAGAGCCGTCATACAGCGTCGCCTTGAGGCCGACGACGGGATAACCCGCGAGGACGCCCTTGCTGATACTCTCGCGAAGACCTTTTTCGACTGCCGGGAAGAAGTTCTTCGGGACGCTGCCGCCGAATACTTCCTCGGCGAAGATAAGATCGTCCGTCTCGTCTTGGGGCTCAAATCTGATCCAAACGTCACCGAACTGGCCGTGTCCGCCGGACTGCTTCTTATGTCGGCCCTGTTTCTCGACCTTTTTGCGAATCTTCTCTCTGTAGGGAACGCGCATCGGGCTGAGCTCGACCTCGACGCCGAACTTTGCCTTGAGCTTGCTGCAAATAACATCTATCTGGATATCACCAACGCCGGAAATGACCATCTGGCGGGTCTCGACATTGTTCTCAACAGAG
>JAEEUX010000271.1 GCA_016290695.1 Oscillospiraceae bacterium | reverse complement strand
ACGGCCGCGCACGTTATGCACGATATATCCGGAAAAATCGAGGCTGTGCTCGATGGGGGAGAATGCCGGGTCGGCCTTGAATCGACTATAATCGACCTTTCTGTTTCTCCGCCGAGGCTCCTTCGTCCCGGCGGGATAAGTCTTGAGCAGCTTCGATCAGCGCTGGGCGAGGTCGACGTTGACCCGGCGGTTTTTCGCAAGCTCGAGGCCGGGGAGAAGCCGAAGGCTCCCGGAATGAAATACACGCATTATTCGCCGGAGGCGGAGGTTATAATTCTCAAAGGAAGTCTTGACGCCGTTTCGAATTATGTTTCCGCTCACTACGAAAAGGGAACTGCGGTGCTTTGCTTTGACGGCGAGGAAGGAGCGTTCCGCGCGGATGTTTGCCTGTCGTACGGCAAAAATGGAGATTCCGCGTCGCAGGCAAGGTATTTGTTTGCCCGCCTGCGGGAGCTTGACAGGAAAGATATCAAATTGATCTATGCCCGTGCGCCCGAAAGCGAGGGCGTCGGCCTTGCGGTATTCAACAGACTCAGCAAGGCTGCGGGCAATACGATAATCGAGGTCTGACAAATGGTTGTTATTGGTATTACCGGCGGTACCGGATCGGGTAAAACAACGGCACTCGAAGTCCTGCGCGGCATTGGAGCGAAGGTCATCGATTGCGATGAGGTTTATCATGAGCTATTGCGCGATAACAAAAGTATGCGCGCCGAGCTTACCGAACGCTTTGGAGACATCATATCCGGCGATGAGGTGGACAGAAAAAAGCTCGGCAATGCCGTTTTCGGCGACGAGAATAAGCTTCTTGAGCTAAATAAAATCACGCATAAATATGTCGTTGCCGAGGTTAAAGCGCTCCTTAAAGAAGAGGCGACGAGCTGCGGCTTCGGCGCTGCGATAGATGCAATAGCACTTTTTGAAAGCGGGCTTGCCGATTTGTGCGACTATACCGTCGCCGTTTGCGCCCCAAAGGAAACGCGGATAGAACGCATTATGGCGCGCGAGGGCATAAGCCGTGAATATGCTTCTGCAAGAATTAACGCGCAGAAAAGCGACGATTGGTTCAGGAGCCGCTGCGACTATACCCTTGATAACAGCGGGGAAGAGGAAGCATTCAAAGAAAAATGTATTGAGCTTTTTTCCGAGCTTCTGCCCGGATAAGCGGTATTTATTATTGCTAAATCAGCTTAAAAAGACGATAATAACAAGTTAGAGCATTACATAAAAACCCTCCGGCCATAAGGAGCCGGAACAAATGGAGGCGAATTCGATGAATATTTGCGAACGCATCGAATCAAACGTAAGGTCGTACAGCAGGAGCTTTCCCGTCGTTTTCACGCGTGCGAAGATGTCCAAAATGTACGACGAAAACGGAAAAGAATATATAGATTTCTTCGATGGGGCCGGCGCACTCAATTATGGCCACAACAATGATTTCATAAAGCGCCGCTTGATAAATTATCTGGAAAGCGACGGAATAAGCCACGCTCTGGATATGTTTACCGAAGCTAAGTGTGAGTTTTTCGAGTGCTTCGAGGATAAGATACTCAAACCGAGAGGACTCGATTATAAAATCATGTCCTGCGCGCCGACGGGAACTAACGGCGTCGAGGCAGCTCTCAAGCTTGCAAGGAAATATACCGGCAGACCCGGGATTTTCGCGCTTACCGGCTCTTTCCACGGCATGACGCTCGGCAGTCTTGCCGTCACGAGCGGAAAAACCGTCCGCCGCGGCGCGGGTCAGACGCTTGGCAACGTGACCTTCGTTCCGCACCCGAATTCTTTCCCCGGCGACAGTATCGCATACATCGAGAACATAATTACCGACGAATACTCCGGCGTTGATAAGCCCGCCGCGATAATCCTCGAAACCGTTCAGGCGGAGGGCGGCGTCGTCGTCGCGTCTGAAGAATGGCTGAGGCAGATACGCGAAATGTGTACCCGTCAGGGCGTTTTGCTCATAATCGACGATATTCAGGTCGGCTGCGGCAGAACGGGGAAGTTCTTCTCCTTTGAGCGTGCGGGCATAATTCCAGATATGGTGGTGCTTTCCAAGTCCATCAGCGGCTATGGAATCCCGATGTCGCTGCTTCTCATGAAGCCGGAGCTTGACGTATTCAACCCCGGCGAACATAACGGCACCTTCCGCGGCAACCAGCTCGCGTTCATCGGCGGCAAGGCGGCTATTGAGTACAGAGAGCGGTTCGGTCTTGAAGAAGCCGTTGAAGAAAAGGCGAAGATTATAAGCGATTTTATCGAAACGCGAATCCTTCCGCTTAATTCCAAGCTTCAGCACCGCGGCCTCGGCATGATCCACGGCATAGACTTCCGCCATGTTTCCGACACGGAGGACGTCGCCGAAAAGGTCGCGCACGAATGCTTTGCTAACGGCCTTATTATCGAGCGCGCAGGCCCGAACGACTGCGTAGTGAAGGTAATGCCCGCGCTCACAATTGAGAAGGATGAGCTTATGAAGGGGCTCGAAATAATCGAAGCCGCAGCGAAGAAATTTCTTTGAAGGGAGCGATAAACATGTCTCTTAAGGACGAACTTTTTTACCAGCAGAAAAGCGCATACGAAGTTATGAGCGACACGGATAAGGCAAAATGCTTCGCCTATGCCGAGGATTATATAAAGTTTCTCAGCGCCTCCAAAACGGAGCGCCTCGCCGTCAAGGAGGCTGTAAAGCTCGCGGAAGCGAAAGGCTTCAAGCCCTTTGAATACGGCAAGAAGTATAAAGCGGGCGCGAAGGTTTACGAAGTGAACCGCGGCAAGGCGCTCACGCTCGCGATTATCGGTAAGCGCCCAATGAGCGAGGGTATTAACCTCGCCGCCGCGCACGTTGACTCTCCGCGCCTCGACCTCAAGCAGATCCCGCTTTATGAGGACGGCGGCATGGCGCTTTTCAAGACGCATTATTACGGCGGCATCAAAAAATACCAGTGGG
>JAEEUX010000270.1 GCA_016290695.1 Oscillospiraceae bacterium | reverse complement strand
CGAACAGGGTGATTATGGAACTAAGCGCGATTTTCGCGAGTTGAAAAAGGCCGTTTTCTATGCTGCTGGGAATGGCGATGCGAAAAAGCCGCGCTATCATCTTCCCGTCCCAAGCGAAGATGTTTTCAAGGCGCAGGCGCAGCGGCGTATCCTTGAAAAACAAAAGATACAGCATTACAATCGCGGCGAAAACTCTTGAAACAAGAGACGGGTACGCCACGCCGCGAACTCCCGCCTTCAATACGAAAATGCCTATGGCGTTTCCCACGACGTTAATAAGGTTCATCGCGAGAGAGACGTACATGAGCGTCTTTGTCTTTCCCATGCTGCGGTAGAGTCCTGCGCAGGCGTTATAAAGTGCCATCGCAACGTATGAAAAAGCCGAAATGCGCAGGTAGATTATGCCGTTATCAAAAACGGAGGCTTCAACCTTACCGAAAAGCAGATTGAATATATGTCTGCCGAAAGCCAGCGTCAGCGAGGACATTAGTATGCCGATAAGCGCCGTTACCATAGTGAGCTGGCCTGCCGCACGGCAGCCGTTTTTCCTGTTGCCGCTGCCAACGTACTGGCTTGCGACGACGGCGCCGCCCGATGCCAGGGCCGAGAAAACCATGTGGTAGAGGCTGTTTATCTGGTCGACGAGCGATACGCCGGAAATTGCGGCGTCGCCCGCGTAGCTTATCATGAGCGTATCCGCGAGCCCCACAAGAAGGGCAAGGAACTGTTCTATTACAATTGGTATTATCAACCGCGCGAGAGCCGAATTGTCGAATCTTTGGCGGCTCAGCTCGAGGGGGTTTTTCGGCTCGAGCAATCTGTCTATAAGCTTAGTCACTTTGATACTTCCCTGCAAAACCGCGTTTTCATAACCCTATAAGGGTGGACAGCGGTTTTACAATTATACTTTTTTATACCGATAGATTAACAGCGGGCTTATGATTTGTCAATACTTCCGCGCTGTCTGAGCTTGCAAATGACGCGAAATAACTCCGCATTCTCTGATACCTGATATTAGATTAAAGCAAACAGTTTCATTTCTTCTTGACCGCGAGATTAGATGGTGATATACTATTGAAAGAAAAAGAGAGGTTGAAAGAAAGATGAAGTTTGACAAGGCCTTGATTGCCGCAAAGCTCAGACGCTGGGAAAAATATCTTGAAAGCTACCAGCTCCCGGACTGGGACGCTATTCCCGATATAGGGCTCTATATGGAGCAGGTTATTTCCCTTTTGAAAAGCTATCTTGATTATCTTCCGCCGGAGCTCAAGGAGGAACAGTTCATCACCGCCGCGACTATAAATAATTACGTCCGCAAAAGGGTCATGCCCGAGCCGGTGAAGAAAAAATACCATAGGATACACATAGTTTATCTTATAATAATATGCTCTCTCAAGCAGGGTCTCAGCATCCCCACGCTGCAGACGATGATACCCGTCGATTTATCCGAGGAAGAGCTTAAGAAGTTTTACGATTCCTACGTCCGCCGCCACAGGCTCGCCGTAAAGCTCTTCGTCGCGCAGGTTCGCGAGGCTGCCGCCGGGATCCTCGACCATACGCCCGAAACAGAGCTTGCCACCGACAGCACTGAGGAAATCATCACCGCAGCCGCCGTAATAAGCGGCTTCTCGCGTCTCCTTGCGGAAAAACTGCTGCTTCTGGACAACAAAACCGTCGAAAGCATGGGCAGCATCGAGCTTATGTAAACCATTTCATCCCGCTCGCCGGCATTTTTTTCGGTGCGCGGGATTTTTTATTTGAAAAACGGAAGCATTTGAGTTATCATAAGAAAAATGAATGATATGTGTCGGAAATAGTATTGGTATATGCCGTGCAAAAATGCTATACTATATTAGTAGGCGTTTACCAATATGATGAAGTAAGTAATTTAAATAGATTTTTTATATATGCGAAAGGATATGTGAGAAAATGTACGAGTTTAGATCTATTACGCCCCGCATCGCGAAATATCGCGACAAGGTTCGCGACAGACTTATCGTCGCCGATTCCGAAAAGGCCAAGATTTCCGCTGTTGCGACGGCTAAATACCAGAACTTCCCCCCCATTCTGCAAAAGCCCATGGAGTCTCTTTACATAATCTCCAATATGCCGATTGACATTCAGGAGGATGAATATTTTGTCGGCGATATGGGCAACAAGGGCTGGGGCGCAGCCAACGGCACGATGTGGCTCATGGCCGACATCGAGCACACATGGCCCATCGAGGCGGACGGCCTGCATCACGCGCCGGACGACGATCCCCTCTATTCTCACCAGAAGATGGCCATTTCTCCGGAAGATCTTGCTGAACTCCGCGAGCTCATGATGAGAAGAATGAAGGCCAATAACGGCGTCATGCCCGAAGAGTGGCTGCCCGACGGAGCTATGGATTTCTTCAAGCTTCAGGCTTCCGACTACGGCAAGATAGGCGGCTGGCCCGTCATGCTTCCTCCCGGACACCTCACCCCCGGCTTCCAGAACATTCTCAAGAGAGGCTATGCGGATATCCGCAAGCAGGCTCAGGACTGGCTTGACGCGCACGAGGGCAACGTTCAGGGCGACAATATGGGCAAGTATATGTTCTACAAGGCCGCTACCATCGCCTGCGACGGCGCCATCACCCTCACCCGCCGCTATGCCGACCTTGCGAGAGAAAAGGCAAAGACCGCTCCCACTGCTGAGAAGAAGGCCGAGTATGAGAAGATGGCCACGGGGCTCGACTGGATCGCCGAGAAGCCCGCGCGCAACTTCTGGGAGGCTCTCCAGCAGGTAATGCTTTATAACGTATTCCTCAAGGTTCATAACGACCCCGGCGTTACGAGCATGGGCCGCTTTGACCAGTATTCCTGGCCCTACCTCAAGAAGGATCTCGAAGAGGGCAAGATCACTATGGACGAGGCGCAGGAGCTCGTCGACGCCTTCTTCCTCAAGATAAACACATTCTACGGCGGCGGCTTCGGAAAGACGCAGCA
>JAEEUX010000269.1 GCA_016290695.1 Oscillospiraceae bacterium | reverse complement strand
TGGTCAAGAAGCCCAACGAAGCATGGCGCGAAACCTGCCGCATAGATTTTCTGATTTTAATTGAATATTAGTATTAAATATTTCCTGAGAAATAAATATAAAACCCGGGGAAACTTCAAACGGAGTTTCCCCGGGCTGAATTCTGCGTTAATCGGCGCTAAGCCTGCGCCAGCCGCTTGCGGACGCGCGAAACGGCGGGCTTATAGATGACGAGCAGCATAACAATGGCGATAGCCCACGCGATCGGGTACGAGATATAGAGGTGGAAAAGCGTCGGGTGCTTCGGAAAATAGACGTAGGCCCAGGTCAGGCGGAAGCCGAACAGCGCGATAATGTTTATGACCGCGGGCGAGACGGAAACGCCGTAGCCGCGCAGCGAGGAATTGAGCGTGCCCATGATGGAATAGACGAAGACGAAGCTCGCGACGGCCTCCGTTCTGTCCGCGCCGAAGGCGACGGCGGCGGGCGCGTCCGGCAGGAAAAGCGAAATTATCTGCCAGCGCAGCAGGAGCCCCAGCGCGCCGAAAACGACGCCGCTGAGGACGGTGACTATCATGCTGTCTGCAAGGACGGTCTTGCAGCGGTCAAAGAGCTTCGCGCCGACGCATTGCCCCGTGAAGACCGTGCAGGCCTGGCTGAGCGATTCTATCGTCGTGAAAATGAGGCCGTCGATATTCAGCGCGGCGGCGTTGCCCGATACGGCGAGCGAGCCGAGCGAATTCACCGCCGTTTGCAGCGGAATGTCCGAGGCCGCGAGCATGGAGGCCTGAAGCCCCGCCGGAACGCCGATTTTGAGGATGCGGAGTATCTTCGCTTTTTTAAGGCGCAGCTTACTGAGATGCAGCCGCCAGGGCTCGGCCTCGCGCATGAGCGCGCGCATTGCGAGGAACGCGGAAAGGTACTGCGTTATCACCGTCGCCACGGCGACGCCCACGACGTCCCATTTGAAGACGGCGACGAAGAGGATGTTCATGACGAGGTTGCTCGCGCCGGAAATCGCGAGGAAAATGAGGGGGTTGCGCGAGTCGCCGCGCGCACGCATGATGGACGCGCCGGTGTTGTACACCATCTGCGCGGGCATGCAGAGGAAGTAGATCCTGAGATACGTCACCGCGCTGTCTATGATGTCCTCCGGCGAATTCATCAGCCGCAGCACCGTGCGCGAAAGGCCCTCGCCCAAAAAGAGGACGAACACGCCGATTATGAACGCGAGCAGCACGGAAACGTGCATGGTCTCGCTGAAGCTATCCGTATCGCCCGCACCGACGTCGTTGGCCGCGCAGACGGTAACGCCCGCCGCAAGACCGCCGAAGAAGCAGATTATCAGCATCACGAAGGCGAAGGTCGCCCCCACGGCGGCAAGCGCCGCAGCGCCCGCAAAATGCCCCACGACGAGGCTGTCCGCCGAGCTGAAAAGCATTTGCAGCCAGCCCGTCAGCACGAGCGGAAGCGAAAAGCGCAGAAGGCTCGGCATAACCCGGCCATGAAGCATATCAATATTCTTTTTCAACAAAATCCCTTTCTTCCTGCTTTTTTTGGTAATTATACTATATATGAGTCGGTTTTTCCACTCTCTTTTTCATAAAAGTCGAAGCACGGCTGCTTTGCAGCCTTATAAAATGACAAGGGAAACGTGAAATACTTTAGCACTATTTAATTTTCCTTTATTTAAATTTATACAATCTAATTTATCTAAATTTATTTGTGTTAAATCGAATATTTAAAAAATTCCCGCGCCATACCTCTTTCAGCACAACGCGGGTTTAAAGCATTTTTCAGTTAGCTGTTTAGCGCCTAAAACAGCAGAGAATTTGCAAAGGTAAAATAAACAAGCAGTGACAGCGCGTCAACTATCGTCGTTATAAACGGGCTTGACATAACCGCCGGGTCAAAGCCCAGCTTGTTGGCTACCATCGGGAGCGTACAGCCGATGACCTTCGCGACGAGAACCGTCACCGCAAGCGCCAGACACACCACCAGCGCGACGAAAACCGTCACGTCGTTATTGCCGAGCAGCATACGGTCAACGAGGATGATCTTCATGAAGCAGGCGCAGGCGAGCGTAACACCGCAGAGCACCGCCGCCTGTATTTCCTTCCAGATTACCGAGGGCAGATCCCCGAATTCGAGCTCGCCGAGGGACAGCGCACGGATTACCGTGACCGAAGCCTGTGAGCCGGAGTTACCGCCCGTATCCATCAGCATCGGGATGAACGCCGTGAGGACAACCTGTGCGGCAAGCGCGTTTTCAAAGCCGGAAATAATCATGCCCGTGAAGGTGGCGGAAACCATGAGCAGCAGGAGCCAGGGTATCCTCTGCTTGAAGATGTCCATTGCGTTCGAGCGGAGGTATTCCTTCTCCGAGGGCAGCATAGCCGCCATCTTTTCGATATCCTCGGTCGCCTCGTCTTCGATAACGTCCATCGCGTCGTCGAAGGTGATGATTCCGACCATTCTGTCGTCGTTATCCAGAACGGGAAGGGCGATGAAATTATACTTTGAAAGGAGCTGGGCGATTTCCTCCCTGTCGTCGCTCGTGTGAACGGCGATGGGGTTCGGGTCCATTATCTCCTCCATGCGCGTTTCGTCGCTTTTGACGAGGAGCAGATCCTTCAGCGAGATTATGCCGAGAAGCTTCCTGTTGTCCGTGACGTAGCAGGTGTAGATGGTCTCCTTATCTATCGCCGTGCGGCGGATGCGGGCCAGCGCCTCGTCCACCGTCATGTTTTTGCGGAGGGAGACATACTCCGTCGTCATTATGGAGCCTGCGGAATTTTCGGGGTAACGCAGGATCTCGTTGATTTCCTTGCGCATTAGCGGGTCCGCCTGCGCGAGAATACGCTTTACCACGTTCGCGGGCATCTCCTCAACGAGGTCGACCGCGTCGTCAACATAAAGCTCGTCTATGACCTCGTGAAGCTCCTTATCCGAAAAGCCCTTGATAAGAAGCTCCTGAAGGTGACTGTTCATTTCAACAAATGTTTCCGCGT
>JAEEUX010000268.1 GCA_016290695.1 Oscillospiraceae bacterium | reverse complement strand
GCTCCCCTTATCCAACGGGAGCAAAGGACGATGCGGAACGCTAATCAGCCATATTATCTCAACCGCTCCACTGTAGGGGGACGGCGCATACCCCTTCCCTATACATATATAATATACGCCATCCGATGTAACCACCCACAGAACGCAACAAGAACGGAGGGGCTATTATGCGTATTAATACCAACCTTACCGCGATAAACACGCTCGCGCGGTATGAGCGTAATAATAACAAAATAGCCGATTCTGTCGCGAAGCTTTCCTCCGGCTATGCCATAAACGGCGCGAAGGACAACGCCGCCGGGCTCGCCATTTCGGAGAAAATGCGCGCGCAGATACGCGGTCTTGAACAGGCCTCCGCCAACTCGCAGGACGCTATCAGCCTCATTCAGACGGCTGAGGGCGCGCTTGCCAGCTCGTCTGACATTTTGCAGCGGCTGCGTGAGCTCGCCGTCCAGTCCGCTAACGACGCGAACGGCGACAGCCTTGACCGCGTTTCCATTCAGGATGAATTTACCCAGCTTCAGGCGGATCTCGAAGAAGTCGCCACGACGACGGTTTTCAATAAAAAAAGCCTCCTCGACGGAAGCCTTTCGACGGTGAAGCGCAGCGTTACGAACGCGCAGCTCGCCAATAATTCCCTGTCCGTCAGCATAGGCAACGCCGCGGCGGGCGCATATAATTTTAACGTCAAGGTCAAGCAGGAATCGGCGGCAGTAGCCGGGAAAAAGCCCACCGACCAGCAGGCCACCTTAGGCAACGTCGCGACGAATTATTTCAGCGTGAACACCAGCGCAGGCGCGCTCAACGGTCTTGCAAGCGGCGCGGCGGTATCCTGCGCGCAGGGCGCGAGCGCCTCGGCCTCGGCGCTGCTCAATGGGAACTACTCCATGAGCACCGCCATGAACGACGACGGCAGCATGACCGTCACCGCCTCCGGCGACAATGACCAAAGCTTCACGGCTCTTGTTTCGAGCACCCAGCTCGCCGCCCTTGAGACGAGCTCGAGCGGCGCAACAGCCGGCTTTAAGCTCACTTTCTCCGCCGACGCGGACGACGCTTTTTCCCTTTCGTTCGGCGTGAAGGATTTTTCCAACACCGAGAACGGCAGGAACGCGCTCCGCGCCGCCATTGAGGACACGACGGTTTCCGTCGTCGGCGGCGTTACCGCTCAGGACGCGAAATACGGCGTTTACGCCTCGGTCACGGGCGCGGAGGATATGAAGCTTCGCGTGGGCGCAACTTCCGTGAGCTTCACAAACGGCGTCACAGTGAGCTTTAATAAGCTCAACGCCGCTGATCTCGACACGAAGAATGTCGGCGGCACGATGACGGGTCTTGCCGCAGCGTCCGTAATCTACGGGACGAGCGGGCAAATCGACGTGAGCTATTCCAATTTCAGCCTGACGGACGACGCTTCCGTTTCCGCCTCAGCGATTGACATTACCCGCGTCGGCACGACGAACACCTTGAAGGCGACCATCGGCACGAAGGAATACACCTGGGACAGCACGGACGCTCTCTCGTCGCTCGGCTTTGGCGCAGCGGCGCAAAACGGCGATGAGCACACCGTCACGGCGCAGTTTACCGCGAGCGACGGCAGCGGTTTTTCGCTGGATATCACCACGAGCGTCAGCTCTGCCGACGGTGCTTATTCAGCCGCGGTAACCGACCTTGTCAGCAATGCGTCCGGCTCAGTCACAGCCTCGGGGCATAATTACTCCAAGGTCTTCGGCGACGGCGTTTCGGGCGCGCTCACCGAGAATTGTTCTTCGCATTTCACGGTCGAGGAAAGCGCGAACGCGGGTCTCACCTTCCAGATCGGCGCAAACAGCGGCGACGAGCTCACGATAAATATCGACAGGTTCGATAATCAGTGCCTCGGCCTCAGCTCCACGAAGGTGAACAGCCAGGCCTCCGCCATAGAAGCAATCGACGCCTGCGACAAGGCGATAAGCCTCATTTCCTCGCAGCGCGCCTATCTCGGCGCGATACAGAACCGCCTGAACTACAAGCTTTCCAACCTCCATACGAGCTCCGAGAAGCTCACGAGCGCGGAGAGCACGATCCGTGACGTTGACATGGCTAAGGAAATGACGAAGTTCACCTCGTCGAACATCCTCGGCCAGGCCGCGACGGCAATGCTCGCGCAGGCCAATTCCCTGCCGCAAAATGTACTTTCCCTGATTGGATAAGGCTATCTAATTGTTTGTTGTTCGCATTATTGGTCGAAGGGGTTCGCGTAAAAGCGAGCCCCTTCGGCTGTTTTTTGTGTTTGGGTGGTGGTGCGGGTTTTTGCCGCTCTTTCGGGGCCGTCGGCGCCGGGCGGAGCACCATCTTTCGCTCTCCTTGGATAAGGGGAGCTGGCTCGCGTGCAACGCGAGACTGAGAGGTGGAAGGTAACGCGCGGTCAGCAGTTATATGGTTGATTGCTGTAACGGCCATTCGTAGGGGACGGCCACTGGACGTCCCGCCGCGCCGGGCGGGTCGTCGAGGTGCCGCTATATATTATAATGTATAAATTGCGGATTTCATCTCTCGGACGAAGCGTGCGACGTGCTCGGGCGCGGCCTTGCCATACTGTGCTATCAGCTTCACGATTGCCGAACCGACTATCACGCCGTCCGCCTTGGCCGCCATAGTTCTCGCCTGCTCGGGGTTTGAAATTCCGAATCCAATCGCTACGGGGACGCGCGAGGCGGCGCGGATCGTGCTGATAATCGGGTCCAAGTCCGTATCTATGCTCTTTCGCGTTCCCGTGACGCCCATGCTGGAAACGAGGTATATAAATCCCTCCGCCTGTTCCGCTATCATGGCGACGCGGCCCTCCGAGGTGGGGGCAATGAGGCTTATGAGCGCGACGCCGTGGACTCGGCAGACCTCGCTGAACTCCTCCTTTTCCTCAAAGGGAAGATCCGGCAGGATCAGGCCGTCCACCCCCGCACTCTCGCAGGCAGCAAGGAAGCGCTCCGCGCCATAGGAAAAGACGACGTTTGCGTAGGTCATGAACGCGAGGGGCGTGGAAACATCCTCGCGCAGCT
>JAEEUX010000267.1 GCA_016290695.1 Oscillospiraceae bacterium | reverse complement strand
CCTCGGCATCGTGATGGTTCTCACCTATTTTGCCCATTTTAAGATGACTGACGGTTACGAGGACATCGAAACCGAGCAGACGGTTAAGCTCACCAAAAAGAACAAGATGAAGTTCAGGGAGATGCTCAAGGCTCTCGGCAAGAACCCCCACCTCATCTGCCTCATCCTCGCTGACCTCGCGAAGTGGAGCGTTAACTTCGTCGTTAAGGCAGCCGCCGTTTACTACTTCGTTGACGCGCTGAGCGGCAGAAGCGACCTTCAGGCGATCTACGTTCTCACCACAGCCCTCGGCGCCATGATCGGAGCCTTCGTCATGCGCTACCTCGCAAAGAAGCTCTCCTCCAGAATCACAATGATAATCTCCTACATAGGCATGGCCGTGTTCCTCTTCCTGGTTTACCTTTGCTACAACACGGCCGCGCTCGTTATCGTGTTCATCACCCTCGCGTTCTTCTTCTACGGCATCGCGCTCGCCTCCGCGCCCGCGCTTTATGCCGATGCCGTCACCTACTCCACATGGAAGGACGGAAAGGACGCCTCCGGCTGGATCATGGGTCTTCAGAACGTGCCCCTCAAGATAGCCATCTTCCTGCGCGGCGTTATCATCGGCGCCGTTCTCACCAGCATCTCCTACGACAGCGTAGTTAAGCCCGCGCTTGAAGCAGGCGAAGCCCTGGGCGACAGCGTCCGTCAGGCGCTCACCATCCCCTTCGCGCTCGTTCCCGCAATATTCTGCGCCGTCGGCACGCTTCTTCTCATTTTCGGCTTCCGCATCACAAAGGATAAGGTTCAGCAGTATCAGAAGGAAATCGACGCCCGCGCCGAATAATTCCGCGTTCTGCCTAAACAAATATTCTTCGCGGTCTGCCACGGCTGGGGCAGGCCGCGAGGATTTTTGCATAAACCATTTTTAGAGAGGAAAATAACGCATGCTAACAAAACGTCAGAATCTGTTGGAAACCATACGCGGCGGGAACCCGGACCGCTTCGTGAACCAGTATGAGCCCTTCGCCATTATCATGGGCTCGCCCTTCGGAAACCGCAACCCGAACCCCAAGCTCGGCGAACAGAACGTCGTAAACGCCTGGGGCGTCACCAAGTCCTGGCCCGTCGGCACACCCGGCGCTTTCCCCGTCCACACGCCGGACAAAATCGTCATAAAGGACATCGAGCATTGGCGCGACTACGTAAAGGTCCCGCAGGTGGTATACGATGCGGCGGAATGGGAACCCTTCATCGCAATGGCGGAGGCGGTTGACCGCAAGGAGCAGTTCGTAACGCCCTTCTTCGCCCCCGGCGTCTTCGAGCAGTGCCACTATCTGCTTGAGATCCAGAACTGCCTCATAGATTTTTACGAATACCCCGATGAAATGCACGAGATTATCGACATGATAACCCAGTTCGAGCTGGATTACGCAGCCGAGCTTTGCAAATACATCAAGCCCGACGCTCTCTTCCATCATGACGACTGGGGCAGCCAGGTTTCCACCTTTATGGCCCCCGATATGTGGCGCGAGTTCATAAAGCCCGCCTACGAGAAGATTTACGGCTACTATAAGGCCCACGGTGTCGAGCTTATCGTCCATCACTCCGACTCCTACGCCGCTACGCTCGTCGAGGACATGATCGATATCGGCATAGACATCTGGCAGGGTGTTATGACGACGAACGATGTACCCGCGCTCATCAAGCAGTACGGCGGGCGCATCAGCTTCATGGGCGGCATCGACTCCGCTACCGTCGACTATGAGGGCTGGACGGAGGACGTCGTGGAAAAGCAGGTTCGCCGCGCCTGCACCGAATGCGGCAAGCTCTACTTCATCCCCAATGCCTCGCAGGGTCTCCCCATGAGTACCTTCCCCGGAGTTTACGAGGCGCTGAGCCGCGAAATCGACAAAATGAGCGCGGAAATGTTCTGATTTTATATTTCAAGCGCAATAGCAATGGCAGCTCCATAAGGGGCTGCCATTGCTGCTTGTCGGCAATAATCTTCATTGCGTATTGCTAAATCGGCCCGAAAAGGCTATAATTACCGTATTATGTTTTACCCAAAGGAGCAAAGAAAAATGAAAACCATCGGACTTATCGGCGGCATGAGCTGGGAAAGCACGATAAGCTATTATGAAATACTCAACAAGGAGGCCGCGGCGAAACTCGGCGGCTTCCACAGCGCGAAAATAATGATGTATAACGTGGACTTTGCCGAGCTCGAGGCGAACATGAGCTCCGGCGACTGGGACGCTAACGCCGCCATCCTCGCAGACGCCGCCGTGAGGCTCGAAAAGGCGGGCGCGGACTTCATCGTTATCGCAACGAACACCATGCACAAGCTCGTCCCGCAAATCGAAACGAAAATTGGCGTCCCCATCCTGCATATCGCGGACGCGACGGCAGCCTGCATTAAGCGCGACGGCATAGCGAAGGTCGCGCTGCTCGGCACGAGGTTCACCATGACGCAGGACTTCATCGCGCACCGCCTCGAAGAGGCCGGGCTTGAGGTGATGATACCGGACGAAAAGGACATCGGGCTTGTGGACGGCGTTATATTCGATGAGCTTTGTCTCGGGAAGGTGCTCGACGCCTCGCGCCGCGAATATCAGCGCATCATCGCCTATATGAAGGAGCGCGGCGCTGAGGGCGTGATACTGGGCTGCACGGAAATAGGAATGCTCATAAGCGAAAAGGACAGCGTTCTCCCCGTTTACGACACGACGATAATCCACGCGAAGGAGGCCGCGCGCCTCGCGCTCGGCTGAGCTTTCACGCAAAATAAAAGCCTCCGCAGTCTTTTCGTGACTGCGGAGGCGGTTTTTTATATCGTCATCTCTGCGTAGCTGAGGATTTCTCTTGCCGAGGAAAGGTAATCGGCAAGGCTTGCGGATTTTTTGAGCTGCTTGAAGCTGCTTTCGCAGCCGGTGAAGCTGTTTCCGAGGCAGATCCACAGATCCTTCATGTGGCACAATACGGCGTTATCGCTCCAGAGCGAAGCGCGGTATGCTTCATAAAGCTCGTCATGGAACTCGTGCAGGCGCTTTCGC
>JAEEUX010000033.1 GCA_016290695.1 Oscillospiraceae bacterium | reverse complement strand
CGCCGAGTGTCGCCTGTGCCTTGTTATAATCCGAACCGCAGACGGGCAGACGGCAGTTTTTGATTTCGTCCGAGAGAGCGCGAAGCTCATTGCCCGTGAGTGTTGACGCAAGCTCGCCCAGCGAATGCGTGAGGCATTTTTTGATAAAAAACTGAGCCAGACGTTTGTTGAGAACCCCGGAAAAAGCGTCCTCAAGAGAAACGGAACCACGAATCGAGCGGATGTCCGAGAGCATTTTAAATACTTCCTCCGCTCGAAATTCCGGCAGAAAGTCAAAGCAAAGCTCGTCCGGCATGAGGTGGGCGAGCTCAAAAACGCATATACCGGAGAGGGTACCGTCGCCAAACTGTATTTCTCCGCGGCTTTCACCTATGAGCTTCCCGCCTGAATACGCCCGAACGGAGGAGAGCGCGCGCAGTCCCTTTACGGACCGCAGCAGGGGAGAGGCACACTTCACGGGCGCGAGCGCGGGGCGAAGAGGAACGCAGCTTATTTCGTAGGGTTTGACGAGCGAGAAGGAGGAACCATCCGTCCCAAGCTCTGGCGCGGCTTTGCCGCCGAAGGCGAAAATTAAGCGCGAGGCCTGCACTTTTGCCCCGTCTGAGGATAATACAATAAAGCCATCGTCCGTTTTTTGAACGGACACGGCACAATAATTGCATATTTCACATACACCGAGTTTTTCGCACTCAAGGCGCAGCGCGTCAAGCACCGAGCTTGCGCTGCCGCTTATCGGATAGAGTCTGCCCTCGGCGTCCGAACGCGTATAGAGCCCGAGCGAGGCAAAAAAGGGAACTGTGTCTCCAAAGCGATCGAACACATAGGAAACGTCTACCGAGCCGGAATAGTCGCCGATGCTTATTCGTTGGTTTGAGAGATTGCAGCGTCCATTCCCTGTGACGAGGATTTTCTTCCCGACTCGTGGTAACCGTTCAAGAATAAAAACCGAAGCACCTAGTCTCGCGGCCTCAACTGCGGCGGCAAGCGCTGACGCGCCGCCTCCGATTATGGCAATATCGCAGCGATACATAAGCCTATGAACCTCCATGCAGCCAATGTTTACACAAGTGATTATATACTGCCTGAAAATGTCTGTCAAAGAAAAAAGAAAAAACTCACAAAAAATGTGTTGACAAATTGGGATATATGTGCTTTAATAATCACGTAATTAAGATTCAAGTGCTTCTCGAAGTGTTCAGCTTCTTGAAGAGAATAGTGAACCGCGTGTAATTCGCGGACGGTACCGCCGCTGTGAGCGTCGAGACTTTTATCTTTATGGCGAAAGCCAGTCACTGAGGTTTATCCTTGGGAAGGTTGATAATAGTCGTTTGAGGCGTAAGTCAGAAGACCTGCTTGAATTGTTGCTTTCAATCTGCGAGTTTATGGATTGAAAGATTATTTGTTTACGGAAAAACGGCCGTAGCATCATTATGGTGCTACGGCTTTTTGTTTTTCAACTGAGGCTTTATATGTCTTCAGATTCGCGTACCATCTTCCTCTTATACCTCCGCTTCGCAGCCACCTCTCGAAGCGGAACTATCCAATGCCGGTGTGGGCATTATTTGGCGGAGCAGACGGTTCGGGCCCGTCTGTTCCGTTCCCACCGGTTCTCAGCTTGTTCTTGCTTCGGCTGATAATTATAAACCGTATTTCGGTTCCAGCACAACCGATTGAGGTTTATTCTTGTTTGGCGAATTAAGATAAATTTGGAAAACTAAATCGGAAATACGGGGAAAAATCATGGCGGATTACCTAAATGTCGGAACAAGTATTCGCGTAATGAGATTGAAGAGAAACCTCACTCAGGAGCAGCTTGGTGAGCTTATAGGTGTAGGGACAACGCATATAAGCCATATTGAGACAGGTACCGCACTTCCGAGCTTTCAGACTTTTGTCAGGCTCGTGAATGCGCTCGGATGTTCTGCTGATGATTTGCTCAACAGTCTGAAAAAGTGAAAAATTCGGAGAGCTGAAAAAGCTCTCCGAATTTTTTTTTTGCGCAAGCGAAGCTCTATGCGTTTTAAAGAACACTAATATCTGAATTGTATATACAGCGCAACTAATAGGTTAAAATATGTATTAAACAATTCGCATGGTTTATCTGCGAAAAGAATGTATTGTTATATAAAAATATCTTAAAGATGGTTTTTCCAATGTAGTATTTCTAATGCCGAAAAACAATTCAAAACAGTAAAAATATTTTGAATATGTATTTTTTCTTGCGTCAATTCAATATGATTTTCCTTGCAAAAAACAGATAATTGTAAAGTATTACCTCATTGTGCCGATACATATTTGTGAAAGTTAATATAATTTTATAACTAACGAGGTAATATATATGTTTAAAATACATTTAGCCGTATCCGAAGAACGCTGCAAAAATATGGCAAAGCATCTCTTGTGAACATCTATGTTCTTCAACATCCATTTTCCTAAGGTGAAAGAAAGTGTAAAAAGGTAAATAATGAAGAAAATTCTTACTTCAACTTTAATCATATCCATTATTCTTCTCATTTCCGCTTCCGCCGCTGAGAAGGCGGCTCCGTCTGCCGTGTTTGCTCAGGAACAGGTTCTGCTTGAATATGGTGAGCTGACGGAAAGGCTTGCCCAAGGAAACGGGGTGTATATTCTGGAAGTCACGGAGGTATCTTCTCCGGAATCGCAATATTACAATGAGCAGACTCCTTTCAGCAGGGAAAAACCTCAGGAAATTACCGAAATTTGGGATTATGAGCTTACTACCGCACTCTGCCGCGTCGTTGGCTCGGATAATTTGGACTACCGCATAGATTTCGGGCGAAACTTTACCTCCCGTTCCGGCGGCGAAAAGGCTGCCTGTCCCGACGACGATTTTCCCAACCCTTCGCCCGGTGATCGTCTTTTGGTATTTGACAGCGGTATGCGAAACGGATTTTCTTCCTCGCCGCCGCTATGGGCAGGCAGTGCGGATCAGGTCAACTCTGTCGTCGTCTTAGACGGAAAGGGCCATGCCACTGTCTGCCTCTCAGGTTTTCCTTTCGAGCGCGGAAGCGATGCAGTACGCATTGACTGAGGAGGCGAGGTCGTGAAAAAAGCGTTTTGCGTTCTTTTCCCGGTTATTCTTATTGCCATTATTTTCTGCGCTTGTTCTTCAAAAACGGCATTTACGCCCCCGGAAGGGCAGGAATGGCTTGAGGCATGGCTCAACGAAGAAAAAGCCTTGGCAGAAAGCGTAACCTTCCGTGAACTGGCGGAGAGCTACGATTGGATCGCAGAAGCGGAAATCCTTGATATCTCGCCGCTGCAGCAAAAGACAATCACGCTTCCAAACGGCGAAGCGTGGACCGAAACCTACCGGGATTATACTTTGAACATACTCGCCGCATTTCCGAAACACGAAGCAGGAAAGCTTCAACTTCGCGCAGCGTCCTCCTATACAGAGTCCAAAGGCCGTGAGCTTGCTGCGCCGTGGGAACAAACGGAGCAGGACGGTCTTGCCCTTCAACCCGGGGAGATTCTTTGGCTCTATGGACACGAGCAGGCTTTGGATACAGCCCCGTTCAGCGGTTTTCCCGAAGACGGTCTTTTTCTGGTTTTCGATGAGCGAAACCGCCTTCTGCCATGCAGAGAGCTTTGCAAGCTTGCTTTTGAAAACGAATAGTGAGACGTGCAATAAAATAAAATGCAGAAGCGGATTCAACTGAACAGCACCCCATTTGTTATCAGTATACCATACTGTCTGACAAATGGGGTGCTGCTTACTTGATATGATCGGCGTGAATGCTTTGTTACTTTGTGTAGTAATTCTTGCCGTACTTTGCGACCTCGTCGTAAATCCACTTGTTGCGCTCGGCAAGCTCGGGCTTGTCGGGACGGGCGGCAACGCCGCCCTGCCAGATAAATCCGCCGCCGGGGGCGTAATTGTCGATAGTCTCGCGGACAATGGCGCGAACGTCCTCCTCCGTGAGGTCGGGGTCGGCAATTTTGCCGTTGCCGTCAAAGGCGCCGACGAGGGCGATCTGGTTGCCGTACTTGGCCTTGATGCCCTTAAGGTCGTTCATCGTCTGCGCGGGGTCCCACGCGGAGAAGCCGCAGGAAACGAAATCGTCAAAAAGAATCTCGCACTGGCCGCAGCAATGGAGCTGAGCGGGGATTCCCGCGTCGATAAATACTTCGGAATAACGCTTCCAGGAGGGGAGGAAAAGCTCCTCGAACATTTCCTTGGAAATGAAGGTACTTCTCTGAGTGGCAACGTCGTCCGGCATCCAGACGCCGTCGGGCTTATAATACTTAACGATGTTCTTGGCGACTTCAACGTTGAAGTCGGTGAACCACTCCATAAGAGCCTTGACTTCCTCGGGCTCCTCATAGCAGGCGCAAAGTCCCTCGGTGAAGCCCATGTAGTTGATAAGAGCCTGGAAGATGCCGGTAAGGTTATCGGACATAACGGGGGCGGCATCCCTGTCGATTTTAGCGAGGTCAGCCTTAGCCATCTTCTCCCAATCGACATCGCTAAGGTCGGGAACATAGCAAACATCGCGCCATTTGGTGATATCATCGAGCATGAACTGACCGGGCTTGGGGATAAATCCGGCAGCAAAGCCGGATTCCTCAGAGACGACGTACTCTACGCCAAAGCAGTCGAAGCCGGAGAAGTCCGGGTTTCTTCTCTCGTTAAGGCAGGAAACGCGCATCATGGTGAACATTCCCATGGGAACGGATTCGGGAACCTCTCTGTGAAGGACGCGCATGTAGTTTTCTTTGTTTGAAAGCATTTGCTTTGTACACCTCTTTATATCGATTGAATTCGGGGAAATGGAGTGACCCTGCCGCGTGCATGCCTTTATATGTGCAGTATCACCATTACATACTTTGTATATTCTACATTATAAATCCTAAAAAAACAAGGGCTTTTAGCGATTTATTCTTTAAAAAGAATATCCGAAAATCCCCTGAATCAGTGGGTATTACGGGCACCGTCTGTAAATTAAAAACAGGGTTTCAATTTATAATATAAAGCTGTTTACAGACTGATTGTATTATATAGAATGAAATACTTGAAAATATTGTATCTGTGTGATATAATTAATATTAATATATAATAACATTTCGATGAATACAAGCATAAACACGGGAGGAAAACATGAAAAAGAAATTCAAAGCAATAAAAAAAGCATTAACTCTATTCCTTGTATTATCATTCTTTGCCGCATTGGCACCCACGGCCTTAGCGGCGAGCTATAAAGAAATCGTCCTTTCTAAAGATTATTATCCCTCACATGATTTGTTTGATTTTGACTATTTTATATATAGTCAAGATGGTCTTGTTTTTGTGAGCGAAAATGGGAAAAATGGATGTATCGACACAGCAGGAAATGAAGTGATTCCGTGCCAATACGCTTTAAAAATAGGATCCTTTGACGAAGGACTTGCAAGAGTGGCAATTTATGATGGATTTGCCGGCAAGTGGGGATTCGTTGACGAGGCGGGTAACGAAATAGTTCCATGTAAATATGATGATGCACGTGCCTTTAGTGAAGGCTTGGCGGCTGTAAAACTGGATGACAAGTGGGGCTTTATAGATAAGAAGGGGAACGAGGTTATCCCCCTTGAATATGATGATGTGGGGCCATTTTGCGAAGGCTTGACATATGTAAAGCTGAATAATAAATGGGGATTTATTGACAAGGCAGGGAATGATATTACTGCCTTTAAATATGATTTTGCAGATCTCTATTCAGAAGATTTGGCGGTTGTTGAACTAAATGGTAAGTGTGGTTATATCGACAAGAAAGGAAATGAGTTTATTCCATTCAAATATGACTGTGCGAATAGTTTTACTGATGGCTTTGCGGCTGTGTACCTTAATGGCAAATATGGCATTATCGATAAGAATGGAAATGAAGTAGTTCCCTGCATGTATGATTTTCCAGCTTTTCTCTCAAATCCTCTCAACAGAGTACGCTTGAACAATAAGTGGGGTTATATTGACGGGACAGGAAAAGAGATCGTTCCCTGCATATATGATTTTGCTTATGTCTTTACAGATGGTTTAGCGTATGTGAAACTGGATGGCAAATGCGGTTATATAGACGAGACGGGAAAAGAAGTTATAGCCCGCAAATATGATGCGGCAAACAGATTCAGTGAAGGCCGCGCAGAGGTGACAATTAACGGTAAGCATGGCTTCATTGACACAGCGGGAAACAAAGTGATTCCGTGCAAATATGATGACGCGGGCACGTTTGAAGAAGGCTGCGCTAAAGTTAGCCTGAACGGCAAATGGGCTTATATTGATAAAAACGGAAAGGAGCTTACTCCATTTAAATATGATGACTCGGGTGATTTTTCGGCAGGCTTTGCGAGAGTGGAACAGAACGGCAAGTATGGTTATATAGATAATACAGGGAAAGAGATTATTCCGCTGTGTTATGATTATGCCAGCGAATTCTGCTCGGAGGGGATTGCAATGGCGCAAACAATCGGTGAAAAACCGGTACTTTTTGTGTCATACAGTAATTCCGCTCCCGACGCGGCTGTGGCCGTTACGGTAAACGGAGAGCCGGTTCAGTGGTCTGACGCCGTGCCGTTTATAGACACAAACTCCCGGACGATGGTTCCCCTCAGAGCAGTGGCTGACGTTCTCGGTTTAACCGTCAACTGGGACGGCGCCAAGCGCGAAGCGAGTTTTTCCGACGGAACGAAAACGATATTCTTCCCGATTGGCGGCAGCGCAGCTCGCACAGAAACAGGTGCTGCGGTGAAGATGGATACTGCGGCGGTAATTGTGAATGATCGTACCTAAGCACCCGTTCGCTATTTGGCGGAGTTTTTCGGCTATACCGTAGGCTGGGATGGTAAAACTCGACCCGTAATAATCAAATAGCCAACTCCGATAAATTCGCTCGCTCTGCGGGTTGCTGTTACGGAAGCGGCAGATTTTTGCTTTCCGCGAAGTTTTTTTAAAAACTGTATTGACATTACACAATTTAAATGGTAGAATTACGGCAAATTAGGAAAGGAGCAGAAAAATGCTTAATAAGGGCTTCGTATTTGCATATAGCTTTTATTACTTTTACTTTACCGGCCACAAAGTAAAAGCGTTTTCTGCTGCGTAAAATTCTGAATTTATTTAATTTAGTCTTTTAAACCGTGCAGATGACGCTGCACGGTTTTTCTTTTTGAGAAAGGATGATAATCATGGTTGCAATTTTAAAGAAAGACGCTTCCCAGCAGCAGATAGATAATCTTTGTTCCTGGTTCAAGGACCGCGGACTCGGCGTCCATATTTCCAAGGGCGAAAGCCACACGATAATCGGTCTCGTCGGCGACACTACAAGAATCGACATAGACCTTCTCCAAGGCCTTGACATCATCGAAAGCGTAAGACGCATAAGCGAGCCGTACAAGAGCGCGAACCGCAGCTTCCACCCTGAGGACAGCGTAATCGACGTGGGCGGCGTGAAGATAGGCGGCGGCCATTTCGCGATGATAGCCGGACCCTGCTCCGTTGAAACGCGCGACCAGATCTGCGCCGTGGCGCAGGCGGTGAAGGCTTCCGGCGCGAATATCCTGCGCGGCGGCGCGTTCAAGCCCCGCACTTCGCCCTACTCCTTCCAGGGGCTCCAGGGCGAGGGCATCAAGCTCCTTGAGGAAGCAAAAAAGCTCACGGGTCTGCCGATAGTGACCGAGGTAATGGACATCCACCAGCTCGAGCTTTTTGAAAACGTGGACCTTATCCAGGTCGGCGCGAGAAATATGCAGAACTTCGAGCTTTTGAAGGAACTCGGCAGAATGGAGCGCCCGATCCTCTTAAAGCGCGGCCTCGCGAACACGATTCAGGAGCTTCTCATGAGCGCAGAATACATCATGGCGGGCGGCAACGAAAACGTCATCCTCTGCGAGCGCGGCATCAGAACCTACGAGACAGCCACGCGCAATACTCTCGACCTTTCCGCTGTCCCGGTGCTGCATGAAAAAACGCACCTGCCCGTTATCGTTGACCCCAGCCACGCCACGGGCATAGCCCGCATGGTAAGACCCATGTCTCTTGCCGCGACGGCTGCGGGCGCGGACGGCCTTATGATAGAGGTTCATAACGACCCGAAGAACGCTCTTTGCGACGGCGCGCAGTCCATCACCCCCGAGCAGTACGATGAACTTGCCAGGAAGGTAAATTGCGTCAGAGAGGCGATAAAGTGATGAAAGTCGGAATAGTCGGCCTCGGCCTTATCGGCGGCTCGATGGCGAAAGCCTTTAACGAAGCCGGAAACGAAGTTTTTGCCTTCGATACGGATAAATCCGTCCTCGGGATAGCCCGCCTTTCTGATACCGTCAAGGGCGAGCTTAACGAAAAAACGATACCCTCCTGCGAGCTTATTATCATCGCTCTGTACCCCGCAGCATGTGTTAAATGGCTTGAGGATAACGCCAAGCTCATCTCACAAAAGACACTCGTTATCGACTGCGCGGGCGTAAAGCGCGTAGTCTGTGAGCCATGCTTCAATATCGCGAAAAAGCACGGCTTCACCTTCGTTGGCGGACACCCGATGGCCGGGACGCAGTTTTCCGGCTTTAAGCACAGCCGCGCGAATCTTTTCAGCGGCGCTTCCATGATAGTCGTGCCGCCGAAGGGCTATGATATTAATCTCCTCGACCGCGTGAAAACGGCGCTTAGTCCTGCGGGCTTCGCCAAGCTCACCGTAACGAGCGACGAGGAGCACGACGCCATGATAGCCTTTACCTCCCAACTTGCCCACGTCGTTTCCAGCGCCTACGCAAAGAGCCCGACGGCGCTGCGGCATAAGGGCTTCTCGGCGGGCAGCTACAAGGACATGACGAGGGTGGCTCGCCTCAACGAGGATATGTGGACCGAGCTTTTCCTCGAAAACTCGGATAAGCTCGGCGACGAGATAGGCCGCCTTATTACAGAGCTTTCAGCCTATAAAAAGGCAATAGACTCCGGCGACGAGAAGACCCTGCACGAGCTCCTCGCCGAGGGCAGAAGATGCAAGGAGGCAGCGGAAAAATGAGCTTTTGCGTAAGGGTGAACGCCTCAAAGCAATATGACGTTATCATCCGGCGCGGGCTTCTCAACGAATGCGGCAGAGAACTGACTAAGCTCGGCGCGCGGGGTAAGATCTGCCTCGTCACGGACGATACCGTGGACGCGCTGTATTCGGCGCGCGCGGCGGCGTCCTTCGCTTCGTCGGGCTTCGAGACGGTGAAATTCGTTATCCCGCACGGCGAGCGCTCCAAAAGCGCGGAAATGCTCATTGCGCTCCTGCGTTTTCTGGCGGAAAACGATTTTACGGGCAGCGACACCGTCGCGGCGCTCGGCGGCGGCGTTACGGGCGACCTTTCCGGTCTCGCCGCGTCGCTATACCGCAGGGGAGTGCGGCTTGTCCAGATGCCGACGACGCTGCTGGCCGCAGTCGATTCCTCCGTCGGCGGCAAGACGGCGATAGATATTCCCGAGGGGAAAAATCTCGTCGGTTCATTTTACCAGCCCTCGCTCGTCCTATGCGATGTCGATGCATTTTCAACGCTGCCGGAAACGGTTTTCAGCGAGGGCTGCGCCGAGATGATTAAATACGGCGTTATCTACGACGCGGAGCTTTTTTCGCTGCTTTCGGATAAAGCCTACGTCCCGTCGGAGGAAGCCGTCGCGCGTTGCGTTTCCATAAAGCGCGACGTGGTGGAAAAGGACGAGCGCGACCTCGGTCTGAGAAGAATTCTCAATTTCGGCCACACGGTTGGCCACGCGATAGAGCTTTTGAGCGATTATACCGTAAGCCACGGAAACGCCGTCGCGGCAGGCATGGCGGTGGTGACGAAGGCAAGCGTGAAAAGCGGCTTTTGCCCGGAGGAATGCTATACCTCGCTCATAAAGCTGCTGGAACTATACGGCCTCCCCACAGGAACAAAGCACAGCGCGGAGGAGCTTAAAACGGGCATACTGCGCGATAAAAAGCGCTTCGGCGATACGATAAGCTTTATCGTGCCGGAGAAAATCGGCTCCTGCCGTGAAATGAAGCTGCCTACGGACAAAATCGAAGAATTTGTGGCAAAAGGATTGTAATTATGGATTTACGGCTCGACGGAAAGTCAATAAGCGGCGAAGTCAGCGCGCCTGCTTCCAAATCGCAGGCGCACAGGGCGCTTATCTGCGCGGCGCTCGCGGACAGGGAAACCGTCATCGACTGCAAGGGCATAAGCGCCGACATCGAGGCTACGATTAGTTGCCTTTCCGCCCTCGGCGCGATAATTGAACGTGACGGCGACAGCATAAAGGTAAGCCCCGTCTGCGCGGAAAATGCGGCGAAAACGCTCGACTGCGGCGAAAGCGGCTCCACGCTGAGGTTCCTGCTGCCGGTTGCGGCGGCGCTCGGCGGAGAGTATAATTTTACCGGTAGAGGCCGCCTTCCCGACCGGCCCATTGCCGAGCTGAACAGAGCGCTTCGTTCGGGAGGCGCCGTGCTCAGCGCGGACAAGCTTCCGCTCAGCCTTTCCGGGAAGCTCAAAAGCGGAAAATACACTATTCCCGGCAATATCAGCTCCCAGTATATAAGCGGGCTGCTGATGGCGCTGCCCCTCACGGGCGGCGACTGCGAGATTGAAATAGAGGGCAAAACCGAGTCCGAGCCCTATATTGACCTCACTCTTTCCGTGATGAAAAGCTTCGGCGTTACGGCGGAAAAAACGGCGCACGGGTATTTTATCCCCGGCGGCGCGGGCTACGCTTCGCCTCGCAGTTTCGCCGTGGAGGGCGATTGGTCAAACGCCGCGTTCTGGCTCTGCATGGGCGCCGTCGGCGCCTCGCCCGTCACATGTACGGGGCTCGCCGAAGCGTCCGCGCAGGGCGATAAGGAGATAGTGTCTATTCTCAAACGCTTCGGCGCGAGGGTGGAAGAAAGCGGCGGGCGCGTGACGGTTTATCCCTCGCGTCTGAAGGGTATTAGCCTAAACGCTGAAAATATCCCCGACCTTGTACCTGTTATTGCCGTTACGGCCGCCGCCGCGCAGAGTGAAACGGTAATTTCCGGCGCGGCGAGGCTGCGGCTCAAGGAAAGCGACAGAATTGCCGCCGTGGTAAAGCTCCTTAACGGCCTCGGCTGCGCCGCTGAGGAACGCCCGGACGGAATGATGATACCGGGCGGCGGGCTTCGCGGAGGCAGCGCCGACTCTGAAAACGACCATCGGATTGCCATGTCGGCGGCTGTTGCGAGCGTTTTTTCCTCCACGGAGGTTTCCCTTTCGGGCGCGGAGGCCTGCGCCAAATCCTATAAAAACTTTTTTGAAGAATTTCGCCGTCTCGGCGGCGTGGCGAGGTGAAAATCAATGTCG
Source organism: Oscillospiraceae bacterium (assembly GCA_016290695.1). GTDB lineage: Bacteria > Bacillota > Clostridia > Oscillospirales > Oscillospiraceae > RGIG6375. Next base: position 3,824 of record JAEEUX010000033.1, on the reverse strand, counting down.
GTTTATAAGGGGAACGCTATATCCCTTTCAATTTTCGGACAGTCTCATTCTTCGCATATCGGCGCGGTACTCGAAGGCGTACCCGCCGGGCATAGGATAGACATGGAGCAGCTTCGCGCGTTCATGCGCCGCCGCGCCGCGAAGAAAGAGGCTTACTCCACCGCGCGGCTGGAGGCGGACGAGCCGGAGATAGTTTCCGGCGTGGTTGACGATGTTACCTGCGGCGGCGCGATATGCGTCATAATTAAAAACGGCGACGTTCGCTCGAAGGATTATGACGAGCTGCGATTTATACCGCGCCCCGGCCACGCCGATTTTGCCGCGTACATGAAGTACGGCGCGGCACGCGACCATCGCGGCGGCGGGCAGTTTTCGGGGCGCATGACGGCGGCGCTTTGCGCGGCGGGCGGAATACTTATCCAGCTCCTTGCAGAAAGAGAAATTTCCATCGGCGCGCATATCTATGAACTCGGCGGCATCAAAGACGCGGAGATAGACTCGGTGAGCGGCTCGCGCGAAGCGCTTGAAAGGCTCAAAACTGCGGATTTTCCGGCACTCTCCGCCGATAAAGCGGAAGCCATGCGCTCGCTTATCGCCGAAACCAAAAACGCCGGAGATTCCCTCGGCGGCATAATTGAATGTGTGGCTAACGGCCTTCCCGCAGGGCTCGGGGGTGAAATCTTCGACGGGCTCGAGGGCAAGCTTGCCCAGACGGTTTTCGCCGTGCCGGCAGTGAAGGGGATAGAATTCGGCGCGGGCTTTGAGGCCGCACGCATGAAGGGCTCGGAAAATAACGACCCGTTTGTAAGCGAGAACGGTAAAATAAGAACGCTTACGAATAATCACGGCGGCATCCTCGGCGGCATAAGCTCAGGCATGCCTCTCGTTTTCCGCGCCGCCGTTAAGCCGACGCCCTCAATATCGCTTGAGCAGGAGAGCGTGCGGTTGGATACCGGCGAAAAAGTGAAGTTTACCGTAAAGGGCAGGCACGACGCCTGTATTGTCCCCAGAGCGGTTCCGTGCATAGAGGCGGCGGCAGCGCTCGCCATATATGACGAATTGCGCTGCCATGAAAAATAAGGGAGAAAAAACATGACTCTTGACGATTATAGAAAGCAAATTGACGAGATAGATTCTGAGCTTACGGCTCTTATGGCGAAGAGAATGGAGGTTTCCGCAAATATAGCGGAGTATAAGCTCAAAAACGCGCTCCCGGTGCTCGACAGAGCCAGAGAACGCGATAAGCTTGCCAAAATAGTTGCATCCGCGGACGAGAAATACGCCAGTTATCTGCGCTCGCTGTATTCGCTCATTTTTGAGCTCAGCAGAACGGAGCAGCACCGCGTTATCGCCGCCTCCTCGTCTCTGCGAGATAAGATCGCGGACGCAATCAATGATACGGCCGGGGTCTTTCCGGATACCGCAGTGGTCGCTTGCCAGGGCGTTGAGGGCGCGTTCAGCCAGCAGGCGTGTGAAAAGCTTTTCGGCATCCCCCGAATCATGTACACAGAAAGCTTTGACGGCGCATTTTCTGCCATTAAAAACGGCCTTTGCAGGTATGCCGTGCTCCCAATCGAGAACAACACCGCAGGCTCGGTGAATAAGGTTTACGACCTTATGATGAAAAACGATTTTTATATCGTCAAGAGCACCCGCCTTAAGGTTGAGCATGAGCTCCTTGCAAAGCCCGGAACGAAAATAGGGGATATCAAAGAGGTCTATTCCCACGAGCAGGCGCTAAGCCAGTGTGCTGAGTTTATCAAAAAGCTCGGGCTTAAGGCCGTTCCCTGCGAAAACACGGCAATGGCGGCAAAGCTTGTGAAGGAGTCGCCCCGCAATGACATAGCCGCGCTGTCTTCAAGACTTTGCGCGGACCTCTACGGCCTCGAAATCCTTCAAAGCGCGGTTCAGGACAACGGCGGCAACTATACGCGTTTCATCTGCGTTTCAAAGGAGCTTGAGATTTATCCGGGCGCGAACAAGACGAGCGTCATGCTCGTAACGAGCAACAAGCCCGGCGCGCTGTATAACGTGATGTCGCATATAAACGCCTACGGGATAAACATTACAAAGCTTGAGAGCCGCCCCATTCCGGAGCGCGACTTTGAGTTCATGTTCTATTTCGACCTTGAAGCACCTGTGACTACGGAGAATTTTTCGCGCCTCATGGCTGAGCTTGAAGCAAGCTGCGAGGGCTTCCGCTATCTCGGAAGCTATACGGAGACCGTGTGATGAAAAAATGCGGATTGCTCGGAAAAACACTCGGTCACAGCTTTTCGCCTCAGATACACGCTCTGCTCGGCGATTATGAGTATCTTCTCTACGAAAAAACCGAAGAGGAGCTGGGCGAATTCCTGCTCCACGGCGAATGGGACGGCCTGAACGTGACGATTCCATATAAGCAGGCAGTCATGCCGTACTGCGCCGAAATATCGCCGGAGGCGCGGAAAATCGGCAGCGTGAACACGCTCGTCCGCAAAAACGGCGCAATTTACGGCTACAACACCGATATTGCGGGCTTTGAGGCTATGCTTGACCTTGCCGGAACGGATGCGGCGGGGAAGAAGGCGCTTGTTCTCGGCTCGGGCGGCGCGTCAAAAACGGCTGTGTTCGCGCTCAATAAGCGCGGCGCGGAGCTCGTCGTTATATCGCGCGGCGGGGAGAATAATTATTCCAATCTCAATAAACACGCGGACGCTTCGCTTATCGTGAACGCAACGCCGGTGGGGATGTATCCCAATACGGAGGACAGGCCGCTGGATTTAAGCGCGTTCCCGCGCTGTGCTGCGGCGCTCGACCTTATCTATAACCCCGCACGGACGAGGTTCCTTCTCCAGGCCGAGGAGCTTGGAATGAAGGGCGTAAACGGCCTTCTGATGCTCGTTGAGCAGGCGGCGGAAGCAAGCGCGCTGTTTACGGGAAACTCCATATCGCGCGAGCTGAGGCAGTCCGTATACAGGAAAATCGCGGGGCAGATGCAGAATATTATACTCATCGGAATGCCCGGCTGCGGGAAAACCACTGTGGGACGCCTCATCGCCGAGGCGACGGGGCGCGAGCTTATAGACCTTGACGAAGCAATCGAAGCGTCTGCCGGACGTACTATCCCGGAAATATTCACAAGCGGCGGGGAGGAAGAATTCCGACGCCTCGAAACCGAAGAAGTACGGCGGGCGGGAAAGCGAAGCGGACTCGTTATAGCAACGGGAGGCGGCGTGGTGACACGGGAAGAAAATTACCCGCTCCTTCACGCAAACGGAACTATTTTCTTCCTCGACAGGGATATATCGGTTCTCCCGATTGACGGCAGGCCGCTTTCCGCCTCAAAGGGCGTAAACAAGCTTGCCGCCGAGAGAATGCCGCTCTATGAAAAATGGTGCGACCATAAGATAATACCGGCTTCGGCGGAAGCTGCGGCGCAGGAAATAGCCGCGCTCGCGGGCGCATAACGGAGGGGAGAACATGAAGCTTTTAATCATCAACGGGCCGAACCTCAACATGCTCGGCCTCAGAGAACCCGATATTTACGGCAAAAAGGACTTTAAGGCGCTCACGGAGTACCTTGAAACCTACTGCGCCGAGCGCTCGATAGACTGCAAGCTTTTCCAGTCCAACCACGAAGGCGCGATAGTGGACGAAATTCAGGCGGCCTACGGCGTATTCGACGCTATCCTTATTAATCCCGCCGCTTACACGCATACGAGCGTCGCGATTCTCGACGCGCTCAAGGCCGTCGCCCTTCCTGCGGCGGAGGTGCATTTATCCAATATCTATGAGCGGGAGGAATTCCGGCACCATTCCTTCGTTTCGGCGGCTTGCGTTAA
>JAEEUX010000266.1 GCA_016290695.1 Oscillospiraceae bacterium | reverse complement strand
CCCGCCTTCGATTAACTTTCGTGAAAGCTCCCGACTTGAGGATAAGAGCAGTTTTTTCACTTCTACGCTTACTCTTTCCGGCCAAAGCGCGGCACAAAGATACTCAAGCTTACCTAAGGCGACAGTTATCGCATAGTCGAGCGTAAAGCCGAGCTGCGCGGAAAAACGGTAGGCTCGCAGAATTCGCAGCGCATCCTCATTAAAACGCGTTTCGGCGTCGCCTACGCAGCGGATCGTGCCGCTCTTTATATCCTCTAAGCCACCGTAATAGTCGTATACGCAGCCTCGAATATCGCAGGCTATCGCGTTCATTGTAAAATCTCGTCGTGAAAGGTCCTCACGCAGAGTCCTGACAAAAACGACGGTTTCGGGGCGGCGATGGTCGACGTATTCACCGTCGGTCCTGAATGTAGTTACCTCGCAAGCGCCGCCGGCATGACGGACCGTGACTGTTCCGTGCTTTATGCCTGTAGGGAGGGTGCGGCGGAAAATTTTTATTATGTCCTCCGGTAACGCTGATGAGCAGATGTCCCAGTCGTGCGGTCTGACGCCGCGAAGAAGATCTCTTACGCAGCCGCCTACGATATAGGCTTCAAAGCCATATTCATCAAGCTTTGATAATATAGACTTTACATATTTTGGTATGGCGGTGGGGTCGATCCGCGAGAAGCTGAAATCATGCATATAAATAATCTCCGAAAAAGAATGAGTGATAATATGAAAAAATGATGATTATAATTATTGTAAAGGGAGAAGCAAAGGATTATAATAATAAAATCGGGTGCTAGTTGCTCATGCGGCTTTGTCCTGTCGTAATCAGCATAACACACTACCTAATTTGGAGGCAATATGAACGTTTCAGATTTTATGAAATATATGAAGCCCGGCGTCCGAGGTCATCTTATCGGCATCGGCGGTGTTTCAATGTCCGCCTTGGGAGACCTCCTTTTCAGAGAGGGTCTTGATATAACGGGCTCCGACTCCAATGAAAGTGAAACGGTGATTTCTCTGAGAAGCCGCGGGATAAAGGTAACTATCGGCCATTTTGCCGAGAATGTTTCCGGCGCACAGTTCGTTGTCAGGACTGCGGCGGTGCATGACGATAACCCGGAGATAGTAGCGGCGCGCGCGGCGGGCATACCTGTTTTTGAGCGCACGCAGGCATGGGGTGCTATCATGCTGGCTTACAAAAACGCCATATGCATTTCCGGCACACACGGAAAGACCACGACGACTTCGATGATCACCCATATCCTTATGGCGGCACAGAAGGACCCCACGGTCATGATAGGCGGGACGCTCCCTCTTTTAAAATCGGGCTACCGCGTTGGCGAGGGGGACACTATCGTTATGGAGTCCTGCGAATATTATAATTCTTTCCTGAGCTTCACGCCGACAGTAGCAGTAATACTTAATGTCGATGAAGATCATCTGGACTTTTTCAAGGATATCGAAGACATCAAGGACTCCTTTACGAAGTTTGCCATGAATGTCCCGGAGGGCGGTTGGGTAATCGCAAATGCGGACGACGCGAACGCTATGGACTGCGTTTCCCGCGTTACGGGAAGGAAAATACTCACCTTTGCGATTGATAAGGATGCCGATGTCAAGGCAGTTAATGTCAATATAGCTAAGACGAGCCGGTTCGACATTTTGTTCCACGGCGAACTCTACGGGCATTTTGCTCTTAACGTGACGGGCAGGCACAATGTATACGACGCCACGGCCGCTATCGCCGCCTCGATAGTCTCCGGTATAAGCGCGGAGAAGACTGCCGAGGGCCTCAAAAACTTTTTCGGCGCGGGCAGGCGCGTGGAGTACAAGGGCAAATGCGGCGGCGCCGAGGTATACGATGATTACGCGCACCATCCAAACGAGCTTCGCGCGACGCTCTCCGCCGTTAAGGAAATGGGCTTCAAGCGCATAATCTGCGCCTTCCAGCCGCACACTTATTCGCGCACGAAAGCTCTGTTTAACGATTTCGTTTCCGCGCTCATGCTGCCAGACAAGGTATTTCTCGCCGAAATCTACGCCGCGCGCGAGAAGAATACGATCGGCATTTCGTCTGCCGATATTGCCGCGAAAATCGACGGCGCGGAGTTTTGCGAAAGCTTTGAAAAGCTCGAACAGCGTCTGCGCGAAGAAGCGCGCGAGGGCGACATCATCCTTACCGTTGGCGCGGGCGACATTTACAAGGTCGGAGAAGCCATTATCGAGAAGTGAACGATAAATAATTACGGCGCTGTCTGATGAAAATCTGTCAGACAGCGCCGTTTTTGTTTTTATTCTGCCGATGCTTCCTCGGCGGGGACGGGACGTTCCGCCTTTTGCGCGGATGCGGCGGGAACGGAAAACTGAACGATAAGGTTTCTCGGACAGGCTTCGTAGCATAAGCCGCATTGCCGGCACTTTGCGTAGTCGATAAGCGCGAGGTTATGCTCGACGTGAACCGCGTCGTTGGGGCATTTCTTTTCACAGAGCTTGCAGCCCATGCAGCCCGCCTCGCAGAATTTGCGCGTTACGGCACCCTTGTCGGGGTTATTGCAGGGGACGGCGTAGTTGGCGCTCTTGGGTATCATGACTATCATGCCCTTGGGACAGGCGTTCTTGCAGGCTTCGCAGCCGCGGCAGGCGTCCCTGTCCACCTTGGCGACGCCGTCAATAACGTGGATGGCGTCGAATTTACAGGCCTTTACGCAGTTTCCGTGACCGAGGCAGCCGTTTACGCAGAAGTGAAGGCCGTTTCCGAGCGAAGCAAACAGTGCGCCGCAGTCATCGATGCCGGAATAATCATACTTTGTGGAGGCTTTGTTCCCACCTGAGCAGCGCACGAAAGCGACCATTTCTTCGCTGTCTTCAGCCGTGACGCCCATGATTCCGGCGATTTTGTGCGCGACGCCCGCGCCGCCGGGGGCGCATTTATTGCAGGGCGCGCCGTTTTTAACAACGGCCTCGGCGTAATTGGCGCAGCCGGCGTAACCGCAGCCGCCGCAGTTGGCGCCAGGCAGAACACCGATTATTGCGTCCTGACGTGGGTCGGTTTCCACGG
>JAEEUX010000032.1 GCA_016290695.1 Oscillospiraceae bacterium | reverse complement strand
CAGAATATTCCGTCATATCGTCCAAAAATACTCGGCAATACACAAAGTATTACCTGCGTTTTTTGAACAATCTGACGAAAATCCTGACGGCGCAATCTATGCGCCGGAATTATGCGGTGTTGCCTAAGATATATTGCCATGATAATCTCCATATATTATTATAACAGTATTTTCTATAATTTCAATAGAATTCAATTCATTCTCAATTAAATTTTGCTCAATCTAATTTACAAGCGAGATTATACCTGAGCTTATGGAATTAAATTCTTGAAATTCAGGCAGAATTAGGTTAAAATTTATCTGGCATGGGTATAAGAAAAACCGTTATTCATGCCGGACTGCCCGGCTCAGAAATGAGAGAGGAGAAAGAACATGAAAAAGCTGTTATGTGCTGTTTTGGCATTTTGCATGGCGTTTGCTCTCGCCGCCTGCGGCAAGGCTGAGCCCGATAAGAATACCGCGGCGGATATTCGCATCAACATTGACGGCGACGGAGCGATAGCCTGGGCTGAAGAAGGTACCGAGCTTGATTTCGGAGATGGAAACACAAGCGCCGCTCTGTTCACGGTTTCCGTGCCGGCAAAATACACTATCGGCGCGAAGACGGAGGAAGAGGGCTGGTATTTCTCGGCGTGGACGAAAGACGGAGAGTTCTATTCCGACGAGCCCGTTATTTCCGTCGAGTTCACGGAGAATACGGAGTTAGTCGCCGTGTTTGCTTTCGACGGGGACGATGGGCAAAACCCCGTGATGAACGTAATCGGTGAATACGCTTGCGACAGGGCGCGCGCGTTCGTCGAGGCGGCGGGCGAGAAAGACGCGCTGATTACGATTGAATGGGGCGGTGACGCATGGTCGCTCGCGCGCTGGGTAATCACGGGCGAGTTCGATTACGAAACGCTGCGAGTGGATTACACAGGCTGCATAAAGACGGAGCTGACATACGGCAATGACGGAAATGTCTCCGAGGAAAACGTGGTCTATGAGGATGGCACGGGATTTATCGTCTTCACCGACGCTGGAACATTTATCTGGCATGAAGACGGCGCTGAACGTGAGGATATGCTTTTCGAATGGTCTCCGATAGTGGAATAACAGAGCTTAAACAAAGGGTCCTTGGTTTCGTGCGAAATCAGGACCCTTTGTTGCTGCTTGCGAACCGGTACTTGTTAAAATGGTGACAAAAATGATGGAACAGGCTGACTGCAATGTACAAAAGTAACAAAAAGCTTGAAAATACAGCACTTTGCGGATATAATATATAATGTAATAGTTTAGACAGTCCGCCTTTGCGGCGGGTGGAGAGGGAGAGATAAACATGCTGAATATATCCAAAAACATATCAGGCGACAAGGCCGTTTTCGAGCTTGAGGGCCGCCTTGACACGAATACCGCGCCGCAGCTCGAAGCGGAACTGAAGGCTGCTCTCGGCGGCGTAAGCGAGCTTGTGCTCAGCCTTGAAAAGCTCGATTACATTTCATCCGCAGGTCTGCGCATCCTGCTTTCTACACAGAAGATTATGACGAAGCAGGGAGCAATGAAGGTAACGAAGGTGAATGCTGCTGTGATGGAGATTTTTGAGGTCACGGGTTTTGCAGACATCCTGACTATAGAGTGATATGATAAAGAAAATAGGCAGTCTGCGCTCAAATATGGCCTTCGTCATCATAAGCGCGATTGTGCTGGCGCTGGCTGTGTTTGGCCTCGTCGTAGGCCTTTTTGGCTTTGCCAGCTTTGACAGCGTCTACCAAAACGAATACGCCGTATCCACTTATCACATGGCAGACACGGCGACTCTGCTTGTTAACGGCGATCATCTCGACGATTATCTTGCCGGGGATATGGCGGAGGAATATGAGCGGACGCGGACAAACCTCGACGTATACTGCAATAAAATAAGCGTGTCGCTTCTTTATGTCATTCAGGTGGACAGGGGGGATTACAGAAGCTTCGTCTCCATATTCAATTCCGTAGACAATTCCGTGGACAACACCTCATATACGCCGTGGGAGCTTGGTTATGAGCGGGAGACGACTAACGACGAATACAGAAAAAAGTATAAGGCGCTGTACGAGCAGGAGTCCCTTTATGAGACAGTCTACCGCGTGAAGACCAAGGACGGGCAGAACCCGCATATAACGACGCTGGTTCCGGTGAAGAATTCTTCCGGAAATGTCGTAGCGATACTGTGTATGCAGCGGCCCATCCGCGAAATCCGTGACGCAAGAAACTCCTATCTTTACAGCATCATAATTTCGACGGCTGTTCTCGCGCTGCTCGCCTCGGTTTTCGCTGCCGGCTTTGTTCGCTACAGGCTCATCGCTCCCATTCGCAAGGTTTCAGACGAAGCGTCCCGTTTTGCAAGGGAGAACACAAAGGGCAAGGCCCTCGGCAATATCAGCGGCTTTGCCGAGCTTTCACGGCTTGCTTCTTCCATCGACACGATGGAAGCGGATATGACGTGCTATATCGAAAATCTTACGCGTGTTACAGCCGAAAAGGAACGCATCGGTACGGAACTGAACCTCGCGACACGCATTCAGGCCGCAATGCTGCCCAACATTTTCCCTGCGTTCCCCGAGCGCACGGAGTTTGACATATACGCTAATATGCACCCGGCCAAGGAGGTCGGCGGCGATTTTTACGATTTCTTCCTCGTTGACAGAGACCATCTATGCATGGTTATGGCGGACGTTTCAGGCAAGGGCGTTCCCGCGGCGCTTTTTATGATGGCCTCAAGAATAATCATTGCCAATAACGCAAAAATGGGCAAATCGCCGGCGCAGATCCTCGCGGATACCAACGCCTCGATTTGCCAGAATAACCGCGAAGAAATGTTCGTTACTGTGTGGCTCGGCATTTTGGAAATATCCACAGGTAAGCTCACAGCCGCAAACGCAGGCCATGAGTACCCGGCTATCAGTAAGCGTGGCGGAGGCTTTGAACTATTCAAGGATAAGCACGGCTTCGTTATAGGCGGACTGGACGGGGTTAAATACAGCAATTATGAGCTTGAGCTTGAGCACGGCGATAAGGTTTTCGTGTATACAGACGGGGTTGCCGAGGCTATGAACCGCCTGGGCGAGCTTTTCGGAACGGACAGAATGCTTGGGGCGCTTAACGAAGCGCCGGAGGCGAGCCCTGAGCAGATACTTAACAACGTACTCAGGGCGACGAATGAGTTTGCAAAGGATACTGAGCAATTTGACGACCTTACCATGCTCTGTGTGGAGTATAAGGGCTGAGAGGCGCGGAAACGCCCGGCCCCGCGCTGAAAGGCGGTGAAGCAAGTGGAAATTGAGATGGAGGCTGTACCCCAAAACCTTCCGCAGCTTCTGGAATGGATAGAAACGCGCCTTGAAGAGGCGGACTGCCCGCCAAAGACGCAGATGCAGATTGCCGTTGCGGCGGAGGAGATATTCGTTAACATCGCAAATTACGCTTACGCCCCGGGGACCGGGCGCGTTACAGCGAGGATGGATATTTCCGGAGAGCCTCCCCGGCTCAGCATAACCTTTATTGACAGCGGCGTTCCCTATGACCCGCTTTCAAGGGCAGACCCCGACCTTAGTCTGCCTGTTGAGCAGCGCGAGGTCGGAGGGCTTGGCATTTACATGACGAAAAAGTTCATGGACTCGGTGAGCTACGAATATATAGACGGCTGCAACGTATTTACGATGAAAAAATACCTTTCCTGACCCGGTGCGGCGCTTTGCTTCCGGCAGGAAATTTCCCGGAAAAAGGAGAACGGATTTATGCTTAAACTGAAGAAAATGACGGCTGTTATCCTTGCGATTGTGATGCTCCTTTCGATTTCCGCTTATGCGGCGGAGCCGAAGAGCGAAGCCCTTGATTACGGCGACCCTGCGAGCTGGGCGTATTTTGAGCTTGGCAAGGATAAGGATGTGGACGTTTTCCTCATTTGCCCAACTGTGGACACGATTAACGAGACGAATTCCTTCGACCTCAATGCGAGGCTGCGCGCAAGCTTTGTGAACGCGCTCGATATGGAAAAGGGCATATATGAGGAAACAGGCAGGATGTTTTCGCCCTATTACAGGCAGATGTCCATGAACGCTTACCGCATTTCCAAGGCGGAGCGGGAGAAGGCGCGCGAGATAGCGTATCACGACATTTCCCTCGCTTTCCGCTGGTATCTCGATAACGAGTGGAACGGGCGCGGCCTGATACTCGCCGGGTTTTCGCAGGGCTCGGATATGTGCCTTGAGCTCATGAAGGAATATTTCGGCGGCGACGGGGAGGAGGCCGCGGCGCTGCGAGAAAAGCTCATCGCGGTTTACGCGCTCGGCTGGGCGGTCACGCCGGAAATGGCGGAGGCCTATCCGCAGATAGTCCCCGCTCAGGGCGAAACGGATACAGGCGTCGTCGTGAATTTTGACTGTGAGGACGGATCTCTCAGCGAGACGCTTGTTATCCCCAAGGGTCAGACGGCGCTTTCGATAAACCCCCTCAACTGGAAGACGGATGCGACGGCGGCGGACAAAAAGCTGAACGCCGGCGCCGTTATGGGAACGGGCGCGGAGCCCATCCCCGCGCTTTGCGGCGCGTATATCGGCGCACGCGGCGAGCTTGTCGTCACGGACGTTACGCCGTCTGTGTACCCGGCAGTCATCGATATTTTCCCTGAGGGCTCGTATCATATTTACGATTATATGTTCTTTTTTAACAATCTGAAGGAAAACGTCGCCGCGCGCACGACTGCGTGGCGCACAGGGATGCCCTTCAAGGATGTTAAGAATGACGCATGGTATAAGGATTATGTTAAAAATGCTTTTGAAAAGGAATGGATAAACGGCACGAGCGCCTCGACCTTCTCGCCTGAGCTGTCGCTTTCACGCGCTCAGCTCGTTACGATACTCTGGCGCATGGCGGGTGCGCCCGTCGTGAACTACGCCATGCAGTATGCCGACGTCGCGGCGGACGAGTGGTACACCGAGGCGGTGCGCTGGGCGGCGTCCGAGAAGATAACGGATATGACGGGCAGCGAATTTCGCCCCGGCGACTCTCTTCAGCGCGACGAGGCGGCCTTCCTCCTGTGGAATGCGGCGAAGCTCCTCGGCGCGGACGTGAGCGTCGGCGAGGATACGAACATCCTCAGCTATGACGACGCTCTCGCTGTCCACGAGGGCTACGCCTCTGCCGTGCAGTGGGCGGTCGGCGCAGGAGTAATGCAGGGCATAGGACAAGGCCTCCTCGCGCCGAGATACTGGCTCACCCGCGCTCAGACGGCGGCAATGCTGCAGCGCATGAACGCCTGCCTGACGGCGGAGTGAGTGGGAGATAGCGAGATAAGACAAAGGGGCTGTAGCAAAAGTCTCTGGAAAAAACAAGAAACCGAGGTGGCTGAAAACAGTCGCCTCGGCTTCTTGTTTGTGGTAAAATTGGTTTGTGAGAACACAATTACCGCAAAAGAATTATGGCACATGCGAGCGGAATGTGCAACTGTTAATTGACGAAAGCTTCGCGGAAAAGGTGATCCCGGCAGACGACAGTGTGAGGCTCTTAGACAGAGTAATAGAGGAGCTGGACATAACCCCACTCATGAGAGCATATGACCCACTCGGTCGTCCACCGGCAACGCCGCCGCGTACCATGCTGAAGATCGTGCTGTATGCAGGCATGGAACAGAATCGTGCGTCAAGGAAGATCAAGAGCAGCTGCGAACGGGATATAAACTACATCTGGCTGTTAAACGGAGCTCCTGCACCGAGCCATTTTGAGATCGCCCGGTTCAGGAGCAAGCGGCTGGCGCAATGTGCGGAAGAGATATTTTCGCAGATCGTGAAGCTGCTGCACGACATGGGCGAGATCGAATATGAACACTTGTTTGTAGACGGCACGAAGATTGAGGCCAATGCGAACAAGTACAGCTTTGTGTGGAAGAAGAGTACAAACAAGTACGAAGCCCACCTGGATGAAAAACTGGAAAAGTTGCTGCCGGAACTATGCAAGAAACACGGGGTTATGGCAAACGAACCCGGAGAACTGCTTGCACAGTTGGAAGAACGGGTGGATTTTCCTTTCGTGTATGGACGAGGGAGACGAAAGAACGAATTGCAGCGGGACATAGAACTTCTCCGCGGGTTGCTGACCCGAAAGGAAAAATACCAATCATACAACGAGACCTTCCGCGGGCGGAACAGCTTTTCCAAGACGGACCCGGACGCCACGTTCATGCATATGAAGGAAGACCACATGCGTAATGCTCAGCTCAAACCGGGATACAACGTGCAGTTTGGCGTAGAGGGCGAATACATAACCGGCGTATTGGTTTCCTCTGAGCGAAGCGACCAATTGACGCTGATCCCGCTGATGGAAAAGATGCAGGGCTACGGCGCAGACTACAAAGATGTAACTGCCGATGCGGGTTATGAGAGCGAAGAAAACTACAGTTGGTTTGAAGCGGAGCAAAAAACCTGTTACATCAAGCCGCAGAACTATGAGCGCAGCAAGACGAAGAAGTATAAGAGTAACATGGCTTTGCGGGAAAACATGGCCTATGACGTGGAGAAGGATGAATACACCTGCCAGGCAGGGCAAAAACTCCGGGTCAAGTATGTAGGTAACCGCAAGAGCAAAAGCGGGTTTGAGAGCGAGATCACCTACTACGAATGCGACGACTGTTCCGATTGTCCATTTAAGAAAACCTGTACTCGCGCGAAAGGCAACCGTCAGATCCACGTCTCCAAGCGATTCATTGAGCAGCGTGCGGAATCCCTGAAACGGATCACCAGTGAACAAGGGATACTGCTGCGTATGAATCGATCGATTCAATCCGAAGGCGCCTTTGGTGTGGTGAAGCAGGATTACGGTTTTCGTCAGTTCCTTCTTCGCGGGCAGGAGAAGGTCACGACAGAGATACTTCTGCTGGCGATGGCCTACAACATAAACAAACTGCATGCCAAGATTCAGCAAAACCGAACCGGCAAGCAGTTGTTCAAAAAAGCTTCGGCTTAGTTTTCCACAAAACCGAATAATCCCCGTTCTGACTCGCCGGATTTCCGTCGAGTCAGGGGTGTTGTCCCCTTGTTTTTCAACATGGGGGCATTTTTCTGTTTAAAACCACTACCCAGGTACATAGCAAGGAGCTGTAGCAATTCTTTCGTTTTGCTACAGCCCCTTTTGCGCGGGACTAAAATGCGCGGGGCATATTCTCCTTTAGATATTTCAGCCTTACGGCAATGGTTTTGGGATTCTTGCTGGAATAATCGTATTTGACTATGCCCACCGAGCAACCGTATTCGTTGATAAGTGCGCCGCCTATGCTTATGTCCGAAATGTCTTCTGAGGGCTTGGAGCCATCAACATTCAGGGGATTTGCAGAAAATGATATAAAGTTTATGCTGTTTTCGTCCATGCTCAGGAGGTCTGTTATTTTGCCCTCAAAATAGCAGTGCGGCTGAGAGGGAGAGGTTCCGAAAGCATATACATTATCATCCTTGCGAAGCTGTAAACACATTTTAAGATGTGGAAAATCGCTGCCGAGCACCTTTATCAGCGCATAGTCAAGAAAGTCGCTTGAATGCAAGACGATTGCCGGATAGGTTTTTCCGTCAGAGGTGAATACTGTGAAATCCGTCATGCCTACAATTGCGGATTTAGTGGTAAGCGCGAGACCGTTTTCTGAGATAAAGAAGCCGCTGCGGTACAATGGTTCACCGGTTGCAAAATTATATCCCTCAATTGTAAATACCGCCGGAGAGCAGGTTTCATACAGCTCCTGAGGTGTCAGAGGTTCTTCGTCCTTGGATATGTAATCCTTCCAACTGGGTAATTCACTGCCGGCATCGATAACAGCGTCGCTGTCCGTGACCGTAACTGTGAAGCTTTCGCTGATTCCATTTGGCGCAGATGCGGTAATAACAGCAGTTCCAACGCCGACACATGCAGCGGAGCAGAAGGTTTGCCCTGAATAATATTCGCTTTGCGAAACCATGATGACGCTCGTGTCAGAACTTTCAAATTCAACCATGCTAAGTTTGTCGTAACTGTACCAGGAGTTATCAGAAGGGGAAAGATTTGCCTGAAGCGGAATGATTTCGCCCTTTGAGTAGCTGTCTTTTACATCTGAAAGATTTATGCCCTTAGCGGGGATCGGAACGTAGTTTTCTTTGTATTTACAAATTTCAACAAATAATGCTTTGTCAAAATCGCCTATGGTAACGCCTGTCTGATTGTCGGGCGCAAGCAGAAGACAGATGGGCGTGTAATGCAGCTCCTTAGGCGTGTATTGCTGATCATTAGTGACATCATTGATTATATATTCAACAAATCTGAAATCCGAGAACAAAACAAAGCCTTTTTCAAGAAGGTAATCTCTGTACTTCATCGCTTCGGCGTAATCGCTGCCACTGCGATAATCATATTCCACTGTATAGCTTTTTTCGACGATGTATTCCTCACTGTTATCAAGCGATGAATAGTCGGTAAAATAATCGCCGTGAATGGAAATCGAAGGAAGAACGTTCTCAATGGCGTACACATTGTCAAATGCAGCATATACGATTCCGTCTTTGGTTTCACTTAAAATTCTGTCTTTGTCGGTGTAATAATTGACTGGTTCTTCATCACTGGTGCTTGAAACAATTATTACGGCTATTAGCGGAACAAAAACTCCTGCCAACAGAGCGATAACAGCTTTTTTCATAGTCTGGTTCCTTTCAAAAAAGTTATTGCAGTGCAAAAGCAAAATGCCGCAAATATGTTAAGGGCATTGCAACCTTGTAATACAGCTTACCGACATAATAGCCCTTTGCAACGCCGACAGCCTGACCATATTCATTGAGAAACACACAGCCTGCCGTAATTTCGGAAGCGTCGGAAGAGAACTTTATCTCTTTCACTTCTTTTCCGCCCGTTTTGCCGTCATCGCTTATGTTGCATTCGTAAATGCTCTCAGGCTGATCGCGTGAAGCTCCGATAAGATAAGCGGTATCACCGCCGCTGTACTGTTCACACATTTCAATATACGGGAAGCCGCTTCCTACAACCTTTATGAGCGCAAGATCGAGAATTTTGCTTGAACGGATGACGATGGCGGGATGTGTGGCCCCGTCTGCGGTATGTACGGTCAACTCGCCGGCAGAGCCGATAACGGACTGACATGTTACGGCGAGACCGTTTTCCGAGATGAAGAACCCGCTGCCGTTCAGGGCTTCATCAGAGTCGGTGCCATAACTTTCGATGCTGAACACAGCCGGAGAGCAGTTTTTAAAAAGCGTTTGCTTATCCAAGGGCTGCTCGTTGCCGGATAAACTTTTGGTATCCGGCAATGTTTTGTCTTCGCCGATTACAGCGCTGCTGTCCATGACGGTTACCGTGAAGCTTTCACTGATCCCGTTCGGCGCATTCGCGGTAATGGTGGCGGTCCCGGCACCTACACATGCGGCAGAGCAGAAGCTGTCTCCGGTGTAATAGCTGCTTTCCGAAACTACTATAACGCCTGTGTCCGAGCTTTCAAATTCTACCCGCTCCAGCTCTTCAGCGCTTGTATATAGACTGGCTGCCGGAGAATAACTTGCCTTCAGAGAAAAGGTCTCGCCTTTTGTGTATGTATTATCCGGCTCGGAAAGAATCAGACTATCGATAGGCACAGGCTGGTATTCCGGCTTATACTTAACTATTTCAACTATGAGGGCTGTATTCTTCTGCATTATGAAAACTGAGGTCAGATTATCCTCCGCAAGCAGCTTGCATGCGGGTGCCTCGGCAAAATCGTCTTCAATCGTGCATTCGATGTATCTGAACCCGGAAAGAAGCGTAAAGCCCTTTTCCAGAAGGTAATCCCTGTATTTCTGAGACTCACTGTTATCATCCGAACCCTTTACTGTATATTTAAAAATATACATATCGTCAAACGGAAGATGACCGAAATATTCTTCGAAGGACAAGTTGTTCGCTTTAGCGTAATTTTTGTAGTAATCCATTACATCTTCCATGCTGCGGTCTTTTGTCTTTACGATGTTTTCCAAGGCATAAACGTTTTTGTGAGCGGCATATACTTTGCCGTTATCTGTTTCCACAAGCTGGTCGTCATGCTGATTTAAGAAAGCCAGTCCACCGGAATCGATTGCCGAAGAAACGGCGGTGTATAAGAACAATCCAACTGCCAGCAAGATAATAACAGCGGAAACCACCATGGCGATGCGAAATACGATGTCGAATACCTTCATTCTCATCCCCCTAATTATATGCCGAACCTAAAAACGGTTAATAGTTATTGTATGTTCTTGTTAAAAATTAGCATAATATTAGCAGAATGTCAATAATAATATCTTATAAATAGAGCAAGCAAGAGAAAACTGATTGGAACATAATAAACACAACACGGATTAATAAGGCAATACCGTACAATTCCCGGCGCATACTAAAAAGCCTGAACGGATGCACCCGTTCAGGCTTTCCTTTTTGTTAATGCGGCTTATTATTTAAACCCTTTTGGGTTCACTATCCCCGCGCGATATTTTTTCGCTTTTTGGCGGAAGATCAATACCGAGGCTGCGGCGCAGATTAGTATGCAGGCCGCGGCGGAGCAGAAGTAGAACGCGAGGTCGGCGGGGGCGGCGTCGGCGCTCCAGTAGGCTCTAAAGCCCTGCATATAGGCCGTTGGGAAGGGAATGCGAGCAAGGGCGGAGCTCCCGGCGGCGGAAATGTTCATCACCATGGAGAAAACGCCGTAGGCCGCGCCCAGCACTATACTTATAGGCAGAAGGTCAATAAGATATGCCAGCAGCATCGGCACGCTTATGAGCGCGAGGTCGGTCACGACGCGCTGGACGAGGCAGCGGACGAAATAGGACGCGCCGAGCTCGGAAACGATATACGGCACATAGAAGAAAACGAGGCATAGCTGCGTAATGAGCGAAATGAGTGCCGTGACGATATAGAGCGCCAGAATCTGCGCCAGAGCCTCGGAAACGGGCGAACCGGCGAGCGCGGCGCGCATATAGGGCATGCCGTTTTTCTTGTCGCGGCAGATATAGAGAGCGGGCAGCAGCGTGAGAATGACTATCATGCCGCCGCAATACCACATTATGCGCTTGGTCTGGTCCTCGGTCGTAGCGAGGTACATTTCCTCCGGCGTCTCCACGTCAAGCTCCTGCATGTTGTAGCGCGCTTTGGTCACGCCCATGCTGTGGAACCTTATATAATATTCGCAATCCTGCACGAATACGATGTCGTCAACAAGCTGAAAATACGGCGTTCCAAGCTGCTGCGTATTCATAACGCCGGGGACGGCGCCGCGCGAGATGAAAACCGCAGCGAACAGCGAAAGGAGCATAACGACGAGCATTACCCTGCTGCAAAACAGGCGTACAAGCTCATATTTTAAATTTCTGAACATATTACATACCTGCCAATTCCCTGAAAATTTCATCGTAGGAGACCTCGCCCTCCTGCGAGCATTTGGCCTGCACCGCAGCGCGGGAGACGGCCTTTTCGCCGCCCTCGGTGACTAAGACGAATTCCGGCGCGGCTCCGGCCTCGAGCGCATCTTTCAGTGAGTCCGACGTAAGGACGACGGTTAGTCCGTGAGCGGCACAACAGGCAACGATAGCGGAAAAGAGTACGCGGGAGTCCGGGTCGATGCCGATGAAGGGATCCGGCAGGACGAGCGCGTCGCCGGCGAGAATGGCGGTGAGGATGACGCTGAAAAGCCGCTTTTCCCCGGTCATGTGCGCGCGGAAGGGGCGGATCCAACTGCTTTTTTTCTTCCAGCCGGTGAGGCTTATGAGCTCGTTGAAGAGCTCCCTTTCGCGGCCCTTTGTGCTCGCGCGCAGCATCCGGACGTTTTTCCTGATGCTTATGTCGGGGTAAAATGTATCGGCATAGGAGCAAAGCGCGAAGCTGCGGTCCGCGAGTTTTTCGCTCACTACGGCCTTCACTCGCTCCTCGGCAAGCCCCTGCGCGTAAACGATGGGGATTATTTTTCCCTGTGAGGCTTCGGACTGATTATCCATGACTTATCCTCCTTGGTTAAAATTCCATAAACTAAAGATACCATAAGAAAAACTTGATGTCAATAATTTGAAGAAGGCTGTTTTGCAGTCCTCCGGAAAAACTGCAAAATAATAATTTAGATATAAAAACACAAATTTTTAATTTTTAATTGTAAAGTTTTTTCCAAAAGTGACGATATACAATTATGCGAGATAGAATTGCCTTTATTGCCTGTTTTTGGTATTTTGGATGTCGCACGCAAGGAGGCGCAAACCATGACTATCACAGGGATAAGCTCGAACGTATCGGTTTATTCCGCCCGCTACGCGAATAGCGAAAGGCGCGGGGCGTCGAATTTAGTTTCCTATGACAGCCTGCCTAAGCTTGATTTGTCCGATTCGCCCGCCGCCGTTGTGGAAATAAGCGAGAGCGCTATGCAGATGGCGCTTCATTCGCTCCATTCCCTCGAATATAAAGTTGACGCGAGCCCTGCCATTCCGCAGGTGAATATCCCGACTGACCTGTTCAGCCCCGAGAATATCCAGCGGATGCAGGAGGATAATATTGCGCGCATAAACGGCATGGATGGCGAGGAGGATCTGAGCCGGGAGCTTCGTTCAGAGGCAGCCGATTTCAGCGCCGTTTCCCCGCAGAAGGAGCAGAGCACCCCTGCCGAAACTGCGTCCCTTAATTCTTCGTGGATCGCAAACCAGCTCGCTATCACCCTGCGCAGGACGGCCTACAACAAAAGCGCGAACGTTGAGCAGCGCGCGGTGAACCGCGAATCGGCTCTTTCGCGAGCGCAGTATATCGCCGACAGGTATCTGGACACCGGCGCGAGAGAACGCTTTATATCTTCTGTTGAGAGAATCTATACGGAGGAATTCTTCGCCGACAAGGCCGTTTAACCGAAGCAACAGGTGCCCCTGAAAATATTAATATACCCAACAAATGCAAACAGCCGATTTACCATCCGGTAAATCGGCTGCTGTTTTTCTGCCCTAAAACTCGTCAATTATCTCGCGGACGCGTTCGGAGGCCCTTCTTGCAAGGGAATGGTCGCTTCCGCTCGCCGTTACGCCGATAACGAGACCGCCCTTCACTGCGACGCCGGGGAAGAAGAAATCGTCCTTATTAACGTCGCTGCATACGTTCACGGTTATGCCGAGGGCCTTGCAGTCCGCCCAGACGGCGTCGTTGACCGCGTTGTCATTCGTCGCGGCGAGAACGATGTCCGCGCCCTCGATGTCCGATTTTTCGTATTTTTTGCGCCGGACGGCGATTATTCCGCTTTGCTCGAGCGCCGCAACGCTGTCGTTAAGGTCGGGAGAAACGACGGTAATGCTTGAAGCGAATTTCGTAAGGGTCTCTATCCTGCGACGGGCGATTTTCCCCGCGCCGATAACGACGATTTTCTTTTTGGAAATGTCGATGAACATGGGGAAATACGGGTACTGCTCCATTTTATCGCCTACTTCCGCTTCTTTTTGAGGAAATAATTCGGCACCGCGCCGATTATTATTATCGCCGCCGCGATAAAGAGAACCTTTTTTGCCGCCTCCTGCGGGATAAGACCCTTTGAGCCGATGGTTTCCTCGTAGAAGGTGAGGGTATAGTGGATCTCAAGCGGGTCACCCATCGCGGTGGTGTCCGCGACGACGGGCATGGCGTAGTCCATCACGGTAATGGGTATCTCAAAGACGGAATTGCTGCCCTCGTCGGCGAGGTTATAGTACATTTCGTCCTCGACTATCATGTAATCGTAGTAGGTGCTGCTCCAGATTAGACGCGCGTAAGCCTTGCCGCCGCGAACTATCATCAGCGTGGGGGAGCTTATGCTCGCCCTGCCGCTGCCGCCGGTCATGTTCAGCTCGATGGAGTATTCCCCGTCAGAGCGCGGGACGGATACGGCCTCGGGGACCTTATGGGGCCTGGCTGCGGCCTCTGACGCGGCAGTGGAGGTATCGTAAGCAAGTATCGCTTCCTCAATAAGCTCATAGTCCAGAAGCTCGGCGTCAACCGTCCCCTCCGGGAGCGAGGCTGCGTCGAAGACGAGAAGACGGTCATACCAGCGGCTGCGCTTTTTGCTGTAGGCCGCGCAGGGGACGGGTGAGTTCAGCGCCTCGACGGGGAGCGTGAAGACGCTGTGGCCGTCTATTTCCTCGGAGCCGATGTAGTTTTCCGGCTCGTCGCTTTCCGCCTGCTCGGCGGTGCCGGGGTAAACGTACAGGTAGCTCGTGCTGGATATGGTGATGTCCGCCGTCATTATGCCGCCGCTTACCTTGAGCTCGGCAGCTATGATGCGGAAACCCGCCGAGCTGGACTCTACGGAAACGGGGTACACGCCGTCCTTCACCTTATCCGGGTAAATGGGCGTCATGCCGTATTTTCCTACGGAGGAAGAGCGTATCTCCTTCTGCGCCGCAAGCGCGCGTTCGGCGACGGAGGGCGTTTCCTCCGCCTTTGCGGAGAAAAGACCGGCATTAAGGACACAGACAAAAATGACAAACAGAGACAGTATTTTGATTAAAACGGTTTTCTTAGACTTTATCATATAAGCTTTGCTTCGTTTGCATGGGATACATACATTTCACGGACGGAAGCGTATTCTCCCATTCCTTTCAAAACAGAAATCACCTCAAAGCCCTCAGCTTTAAGCCGTGAGCTCCATGAATCCTCCTCACTGCCCGCCATGTCGTTAAGGGCGTGATCCCCGGCGACGACCATAAGCGGCGCAAGGTAGATTTTACCCGGGCGGCGCAGCCTTGCGGCTTCGAGAATCGGGGCGAAGCCCGGCTCGAACTCCACGGTTCCGACGCGGAAATGGGCAAAGCCGTCCTGCGCGAAGAGCTCGTTCAGCTTTTCGTAGGGGTTATCCTTGACAAAGGCGCTGCCGTGGCCCATAAGGGCGAGCATGTCGCCCGCGCCGACTTCGGCAAAAATCTTTTCAAGCGCCTTCGCGAGAGCGCGGACGTCCTCCGCCTCCGCGAGAAGGGGGCGGCCCATCCGAAGAGAGGAAAAACGCGGCTTGAACGCTTCAATGTCGGAGACGAGAGAAGCGTATTCTTCGCCCGCCATCATGTGCGTGGGCTGAATGAGCAGGTCCGTCACGCCGTCGGCGAGCATACGCTCCATAGCCTCGGGAACGGAATCTATTGAAAGACCCTCTGAGGCTTTCAGCTTTTTTCTGATAAAACCGCTCGTCCACGCACGGTAAAATCCGCGCTCCGGAAAGGCGGCGCTGAGCTCACGCTCGATGGCCTCTATTGTGAGAGCGCGTGTTTCGAAGCAGCTTGTTCCGAAGCTTACGACGAGTAAGCCATTTTTCATAACGGTCATCCTCCTTAAAGATTCTTCTTGCGGTAAATGAACCATA